>DAOVVZ010000213.1:0-4259 GCA_030636915.1 Methylomarinum sp.
AAGTCTGTGATTTCAGTGATTTTTAAGCCGTAGAGTTTTTCTACCACAGAGAATAATCCGGGAATGACTTGAGTATCTGGAAAGTAGGCTTTCACTTCTTCTTGGGATAATTGGTAAAAATGCTGGCGCATTTTTTCAGAAAAATAACCAATATCCCATGCTTGCAGATTGTTAACTGCGTAATGTTCTTTGGCAAAGGCTTTTAATTCAGAGAGGTCTTTACGGGCAACGCGCCATGATTTGTCGGCTAGGTCGTCTAAAAACCCTGTGACATCTTCGGGCTTGTCTGCCATTTTTGTGGCAAGTGATAGCTCTGCATAATTAGTAAAGCCAAGCAGTTGGGCTTTTTCATGTCTTAACGCCAGTGTTTGTTCCATGATTTTACCGTTATCCCACTGACCGGCATTAGGCCCTTGTTCTGATGCGCGGGTGGCAAAGGCGGTGTAGTGTTCTTTACGTAACTCGCGGTTATCGGCATAGGTCATAACGGCGAGGTAAGAGGGGAATTGTAGGCTAATCATCCAGCCTTTTTTATCTTGGCTTTCAGCGCTTTGTTTGGCAAGGGCTAAGGCATTATCGGATAAACCTGCTAAGTCATCCACGTCGGTAATTAATTTAGTCCATGCATTGGTGGCATCCAGTAGGTTTTCTTCATATTTACTGGATAAACGGGATAATTCCTGGCTGATTTCTTTATAGCGTTGTTGTTTTTCTGTTGTTAAATCAATGCCTGATAATCGAAAGTCTCTTAGTGAGTTGGCGATGATTTTTTGTTGAGCTGTATCTAATGAAGTATAGGCAGCACTTTCTGCAATGTGTTGGTAGGCATTAAACAATGCTTTGTTTTGTCCCATTTCAGTAGAGTATTCACTGAGTTTGGGTAAGCAGGCATTGTATGCGTCACGTAGTTCATCTGTATTGACTACAGAGTTCATATGGCTGATGGGTGACCATGCTTTATTGAGCTTGTCTTCAATATTTTCAATCGGCTCAATTAAGTTTTCCCAAGTGTAGTCTGTTGTTGCTTGTAGGTGTTGCTCTATTACTGCGCGTGCTTCGCTTAATAGACTGTCCATGGCGGGTTCAATATGCTCAGGTTTGATTTTTGAGAATTGGGGTAGGGTAGAATTTTCGAGTAGGGGATTGTTCATTATCAGTTATGCTTTGGTTCAGTTAAACAGGTTCTTTGGTGCTTATCGTTTTAAGTGTGATGGGCACGCTATCGCTTTGCCCATCCTACATGAAACATTTTGTTTCGTCGTTATTTGCGTCTAGAGTGGTTCTATTTCTTAGGAGGGTGCTTGAAATCAATGTTACTGCGATTAAATGGGATATGCGATTTTAGTCTTGTTTAGTCGTAATGGCGAGGTTAAAGCCTCATCTCCACGTTTGCCAGAGTTTGCTCTTAAGCAAGCATTTGCATGGCACTTTTAATACGATCTTGAGCCTTATGTAAAACCTGAAGAGAGAAATCGGGGTCTAGTTTACCTTTTTTTAGCTTGGAGTAAGCAGGAATTGAGTTGATATAAGGTAAATCTTTTACTTCTTTTGAGCCTATGTAGCTATGCAGCTTAGCGAGAATGACGATATCTGTGATAGTGAGGTCTTTGCCGCTATCAAAAAACCAGTCTTCAGCATGATGTGGAATGGCTGTGAGTTCTTCAGAAAAGCCGAGGGTGTGTAAAACCAGTGTGCCTACAGGCGCTCTTAAGTAAGGCATGGCATTTTCTAAATCCTGGTGTTCGGGGTATTCATCTGGGTTTTCTTCAGCAAAATGTAATAGCGGAATAATGCCTATGTCACTGATTAGACCTGCTAATAGAGCATCTTCAGGATTAATCGTGCCTGTTTCAGCAGCGAGTACAAAGCTAAGGCTGGATACATAGAGACTTTTTTTCCATAGCTCTTGCATGCTTTTCATTAACTTTTTATCGTCACATTTAAAAAGCTGCTTTAGGCTAATGCCTAATACTAAGCTGCGAGTGGCTTCTAGTCCTAGTCTTGTGACTGCATCATGGCAGTTTGTTATGGGTGTGATGGGGGCGTAGAGTGGACTGTTAGCTACCTGGATCAATTTGGTCACAATAGGTGGGTCTAACTGGATAATTTCTACCGCCTCGTTAACACCAATTTGATTGGCCATGGCTTCTTTAAGTTTTAAGGCAACATGGGGTAAAGAAGGGAGGCTGAGTTTGTTTTCTCGGTAGGCCTGAGAAAAGCTGTTGAAAAATTGCTGACCATTGAGTTCTTCAGGTAATTCAATATCGATGACTTCGATGCAAGAGACTTCTTCTCGACTTTTATCTGACCAAAGTTGATTAAGTTCACCTGAGATGGCAAGAATAGTCACTTCTGTTGTTGCTGTTGCAGTGGCCCCAGCTGTTTTTCCAGTGTTAAGCGGCAGGTTTGCACGGGTATCTTTGGCCGAAATGCTGTAATTGCTTTCACTGTCAGGTTGTAATTTAATAGTTCCTTTGAGTAAATAAAGTATTTGTTCGCTCTCTTGACTCCGTGCAAAAATAACAGAGCCTTCTGAAAATACTTGGGTGGAATGGGGGATGTATTCTATTGCGTGGTCACTTAAGCTTCTAAGAGGAACAAAACGTTTTAGAGTATCGATTGATAGTCTTTTCTTTGTAATGGATATGGGCTTTGAGCAAAGTATTTTTTGATCTTTAATGTCAGAGTCTATAGGCTGTTTGGTGCTGCTGGTGATTTCTTTTTTTGATAAAAGTTTTGTCAGCCAGTTCATTTTTATGCTCCAAATAAGCTTATCGCTTCAGAAATTTGTTGTTTTGCATTATGCAGGGTTTGTAAAGACATGTCAGGTGTTAATGCATTATCGCCCAGTTTTTGGAAAGCAGGCAAGGTATGAAGCGGCGGAAGTTTTTGCATTTGATTGCTACCAAGATAACTGTGAAATTTTGCTATTAACACAATATCATTGATATTGAGTTCATCATCTTCATTGTAGTACCAATTGTCTATATTTTTAGGGATTTCTTTTAAGTTATCTGGAAACCCCCATTTTTCAAGAATAATATTACCCAGTAAGCCTTGAAGGGTATTGATAGTGAGGTTTAGATCCTGTTCTGAATAGTCTGTGCTTTTTAGGCTATCAGCAAAAATGATGATGGGTAAAGCACCTATGTTGTGGATTAAACCAGCAAGTAATGCCTCGTCAGGATTTGTTTTGTGAGTTAAGGTCGCCAGGGTATGGCTGATGCTGGAAACCTGAATGCTTTGCCGCCATTGCGTGTGAATTTGCTTGTTGATCGCCCTGTTTTTACTTTTATAGAGACTTTTCATGCTAATGCTGGTCACTAGATTGCGAGTTGCTGTTAAGCCTAGTCTGGTTACCGCATCATGGCAATTACTTATTGGGTTGACCGTTCTGTATAGGGGGCTGTTAACAATTTGTATTAGCTTTGAAGAAATAACGGGGTCAATGTTGATTATTTTGACGGCATCTATGACGCCAATCTCTTTTTGAACAGCGGCTCTAAGTTTGAGTGCAATATCAGGAAGGCTGGGGATTATCAGTTTGTCTTGTTTAAAGTGATGACAAAATTTATTAAAGAAATCATTATCTTTTAAGTCTTCTGGAATATCCTCGTCATTAATTAGTGGGTTTCTAGAACTGTTACTGTGATTAATGTTGGCCAGTGGAAAGTGGAGGATGCTTGCGTCCGATTTTGCTGTAACTGTGCATAGGGATTGGACATTGCTATTGAGTGGGTAGAGGGCTTTAAATGTAGATGCGTCAACTTCATAACCTGCGCCATTACTGGTTTCTACATAACATTTTCCTTTAACCAAATAAGGTAATGAATCTGGCTTGTCGTTAATATTGCAGATGATGTCCCCTGGCGCGTGTTGAGATATGCTGGTTTTTAATAGCTGCAAATCTGAGTCGGGTAAGCGTCCAATAGGGATAAGGCGCTTTAAAAAGGTAATGGGATTTTTGTGATGACTCGAGATGGCTCTTTAGTGCTTGAAGAGGGAGAAGAATCAATATTTATAGATGATTTTTTAGTGAAGATGTTTTTTGCGCGGTTCCAAAGCATAATTTATTCAACCTAAAACTCAACTGAGCATGAGTTTTACATGCAGACTCAGTTGTAATAGTCAGTGGGTATGTATTTTTAAATACACAGTTAAATTTAAAAAGATAATGGCCAACCTTTTATCTGCTGTAGGCCATAGGAGTATGCACGATCCTTAGTATTTACGAGGAGAAAGTCTTAAGTGCATCATTA
>DAOVVZ010000330.1:0-3332 GCA_030636915.1 Methylomarinum sp.
GATTCAAAGGTTAGGTTTAGCAGCAGAGTATCGGGATAATGAAACCGGTAATCACATTATCAGGATGAGTAAATACTCAAAACTGTTAGCATTGGCGTATGGACTTCCGGAAAAGCAAGCGGATTTAATCTTAAACGCTTCACCTATGCATGATATTGGGAAGATTGGCATTCCGGATAATGTCTTATTAAAGCCAGGAAAGTTAGATGCAGATGAATGGAAGACCATGCAAAGCCATGTTGTTATAGGGGGCGATTTATTGGCGGGAGATGATTCTGAATTAATGGTTGTAGCGCGACAAATTGCTTTACATCACCACGAAAAATGGGATGGTAATGGTTATCCTGAAGGCTTAAAGGCTGAGGAAATTTCAATTGAGGGTCGGATTTGCGCTATAGCTGATGTATTTGATGCATTACTTTCTGAGCGACCTTATAAAAAACCCTGGACTGTAGAAAAGGCTTTAGAGTTAATAGAAAGTGAAGCAGGAAAACAGTTTGATCCAGATCTTGCACCTTTAATGCGACAAATATTACCTGAAGTTCAGGTTATTATGGAAAAGTACACGGATGCTTTGATTGATGAAGAAGAGTGATTTTAACTATGATTTACCTGAGCAGCTAATCGCTCAAAAACCATTAGCTAAACGTATTTCAAGTCGATTGTTGTGTATGGATAAATCAACAGGTGTTTTAAGTGATAAACAATTTGTTGATTTTGTTGATTTGATTAATGAAAACGATTTGCTGGTTTTAAATGATACCAAAGTGATTCCCGCACGTTTATATGGAAAGAAACAAACAGGCGGTAAGGTCGAAATATTAATTGAGCGAGTTCTGGATGAGCATAATGCCTTGGCGCATATACGCTCCAGTAAATCACCTAAAGCAGGTGCTGTTATTGAATTGGATAATGGGTTTAGCCTAACTGTTACTGGGCGAGATGATGACTTGTTTTGTCTTGAGTTTACAGCTGAAATGTCATTTTTCGATTTACTCGATCAAATTGGGCACATTCCATTACCACCTTATATAACACGAGAAGATGACGAGGAAGATTTAACCCGTTATCAAACGGTGTTTGCCAAGCAGTCAGGCGCAGTTGCTGCACCAACGGCAGGCTTGCATTTCGATCAGGCGACTATAGATAGCTTAGAAAAAAAAGGTGTTGCCAAGGCCTTTGTTACCTTGCATGTAGGAAGTGGTACTTTTAGACCTGTTAAGGTTGATGATTTATCCGAACATATCATGCACAAAGAATATTACTCGGTTTCACAAGAAACCGTTGATAAAGTGCAGCAGACTCATGCGAAGGGTGGACGTGTTATAGCCATTGGTACAACAGCGGTTAGAGCATTAGAATCAGCCTCTAGAACAGGGCAATTACAAGCCGGCTTTGGTGATACAGATTTATTTATTACCCCAGGTTATCAATTTAACTCTGTGGATGCGATGCTGACTAATTTTCACTTGCCTGAATCTACACTATTAATGCTAATTTCTGCATTTGCTGGCTACGATCATGTGGTACATGCTTATCAACATGCTATTGAACAAGCATACCGCTTTTTTAGTTACGGTGATGCCATGTTTTTGTCCGATGCAACAGCGCCCCCTTCGGCGTAATTAAATATAGTGCGGACTTTTACTCCATTCAAACGCCTGGCTTCCCAGGTATAATTCTCGTTTTGATTAACCTCTAAAAGCAATGCCAGAAAACGCAATTTTCTCCCCTCAATTACCACAAAAAGTCACTCAACCCTTATTTTGGACAGGCTTAAGTGGCTGTGGTGATTCATTGGCGATTGCTTCTGCAATTAAAAATGAAAATCGATTATTTGTTATTGTCACACCAGATAACCAAACCGCTCTTCGCTTAGAGCATGAATTATCATTTTTTCTGTCTGATGAGTATCCCATACTACATTTTCCTGATTGGGAAACCTTGCCTTATGATGTTTTCTCGCCTTTACCCGAGATAATTTCCGAGCGTTTAAAAACCTTGGCGGTATTGCCAGAAACTAAACGTGGAGCCTTGGTTGTTTCAGTTGCTACTTTAATGCACAGACTTGCTCCAAGAGAGCATGTTTTGGCTCACAGCTTTTTTATAGAGGTTGGTGGGGTTTTTAATATGGAGCTGAACAGAGTCAAGCTGGAGAGTGTTGGCTATCAGTGCGTCTCTCAAGTCTATCAACATGCGGAATTTGCGGTGCGAGGCGCCATAGTCGATTTATTTCCGATGGGAAGCAAATTACCCTATCGTATTGAATTGCTGGATGATGATATTGAATCCATTAGAACATTTGATCCTGACACTCAACGCTCATTAGAAAAAATTGATAAGGTTCAATTGTTTCCAGCCAGAGAATTTCCGTTTACAGATGATGCGATAAAGCATTTTAGGCAGGCATTTAGAAATCAGTTTCCTGAAGTATCAACAAAAAATATCCTCTATCTGGATGTCAGTAAAGGTATTGCCCCGGGTGGGATCGAGTACTATTTTCCTCTGTTTGTTGATAGTACTGAGACATTATTCGACTATTTGCCCAAAACGACCGCATTGGTGTTGCCTGAATCATATAGTGAGGCAGCAGAATTATTCTATGAAGAAGTAGAAGAACGATTCCAGCAACGAAAATATGATGTTGACAGACCTCTTTTAGATCCACCCCAGTTATTCCTTAAGACTGATGAGTTAAAGCAGAAAACAGATGTGTTTTCTAGGGTCATACTTACAAAACAGGCTGAAATAGAGACTAATTTTGCTTGTGCTCAATTGCCTGATGTGACCATAGATGATCGGCTTAAACAACCTGCTAAGCAATTGTTATCCTTTCTTGATATGTTTTCGGGGAAAGTGCTTTTTGTTGCCGAAACAGCGGGGCATAGAGAAGGTTTAATAGAGAAACTCAAACCATATAAGGTGCGTTTAAAGCTAGTTCATTCCTGGCAAGCGTTTTTAGATGAGCCGCAACTAGCGTGTATTATTGTTGCACCAATGGATCACGGTTTATTGTTGGCTGATCCTGCCATTGCCATTATTACCGAAAGGCAGCTTAGCGGTGAGAAAGTACAGCAGCGACGTAGACGGCGTAAATCTGCGGCTAAAGAGCTGGAAAATGTATTTAATAATCTTAATGAATTATCGGTAGGTTCTCCTGTTGTTCATCAAGAGCATGGTGTTGGTCGATATTTGGGGCTGCAAACATTAGAAATTGGCGGGATTGAATCTGAGTTTTTGACCTTGGAATATGCTAATGATGACAAACTGTATGTGCCTGTATCATCATTACAATTAATTGGTCGATACAGTGGTGCAAGCGCAGAAAGTGC
>DAOVVZ010000020.1:0-9113 GCA_030636915.1 Methylomarinum sp.
CGTATTAACGGAGCTGATCGGTTTCCACAATTATCTGCGGGGATTAAAGGTTCTAGGTCACAGCGTAACTCAACCAGTGGTTTTAATGTCAGCAATCCTCGGAGTAATAGTTTTGGTGTAGATTTTACTTTAAGTTGGGAGCTTGATGTATGGGGTAAATTACAAAACCGTTCACAAGCAGCAGAGAGTGATTATGCGGCTTCTGAAATGGATTATAGAGCTGCTCGTTTGTCATTAGCTGCAGGAGTCGCTTCAGCTTGGTTTAGAGCAATTGAGGCCAGTCAGCAATTAAAACTAGCTGAAAAAAAGGTTAAAGCCTTCAACGTTACTCGATCCATTATTCAAGATGGTTTTGTTAGCGGGATATCTAGTGCATTAGACCTACGTTTAGCACGAGCAAATGTGGCTGGTGCAGAAAGTCAGCGTGATGCTCGACATATTAATCTTGATACCACAATTCGCAGTCTGGAGGTTTTGCTTGGTCGCTATCCCGCTGCACATTTAATTACAGACATTAAACTTCCAAAGTTAAAACAACAAATTACTATGGGATTACCTGGCACTTTATTACGAAGAAGGCCTGACCTTGTCGCTGCCGAACAGCGTCTACTAGCCGCAGACCATCGTTTTACTGCCGCATGGAAAAATCTTTTACCTACCATCAGTTTTTCAGCAAGTGGTGGAACTAATGCCGCTCAACTTGCTGATATCCTAAATTACAATACTTTAATATGGAATATTCTCGGTAACCTGACTCAACCCATTTTTCAAGGAGGTCGACTGATAGCACAAAAAGACCAAGCTGATGCACAAACCATGGAAGCGGCAGCCAACTATGCACAAACTATTTTACAGGCATATTTTGAGGTGGAAACCACATTAAATGCAGAGCATTTATTGAATACTCAACAAAAATCTTTGCAACTAGCTACTGAGGAATCGATAGAAGCAGAACAGCTAGCATTAGAAGAATATAGCTCAGGTATAACCGATATGATTACTTTGCTGGAATCCCAACGTCGTTCGTATGATGCCCAAAGTGCATTGCTACAAATATCCAGTCAGAGATTGTTAAATCGTATTGCATTACACCTAGCTTTAGGTGGTAATCTTAAAAGCTCTCCTGTTCTACCGACACCTATCAAAGAGTCATTTTTCTTTAGCCTATTAAATTAAGTAAGGACTAGTCCTAAATGTACCGTTTTAAAATTATTTTGCCTATTTTTGTGATGATTGTGGCTTTAGCTATAAGTTATGGCTTTATAAAAAGCAAGAAAAAACCTCATCATAGGCATCATCCTACCTTGATTACTACGGTAGAAGTTATTCCGCTTGAAAAAACCAACTTCCAAGTGTGGGTAAGTTCTCAAGGCACAGTGACCCCAAGAACGGAAAGCACATTGATTCCAGAGGTTTCTGGAAAGATCATGAATATTTCACCTTTCTTTCGCGAAGGTGCTTTTTTTGAAGCTGGCCAAGAACTATTACAAATTGATTCAAGTAATTATCAAATTTCAGCAACGGTTGCACAGAGCAAAGTAGCGGAAATGAACTTATTGCTAGCAGAGGAGCAAGCTAAAGCACGGCAGGCAGAAAGGAACTGGCAGCGATTGGGGCAAGATGGAAAGCCGTCTGATCTGGTTTTGCGTAAGCCTCAAGTGCTAGGTGCTAAAGCGGCTCTTGCCTCAGCAGAAGCAGAGTTAAAACAGGTTAGACTTGATTTACAAAGAACCCGCATTAAAGCCCCTTATGCTGGTCGAATACTGGAACAACAGGTCGATATTGGCCAATACGTTTCACCTGGTTCAGTGTTAGCAAAAATCTATGCTGTTGATTATGCAGAGATAAGGTTACCGCTTAGTGATGAGCAACTGCAATTTATTGATGTTCCTGAATCATACCGCGGACAACAGCAGAAGAACCAGTATATGCCTGAAGTTATTCTGAGTACAGTGATGGGAATTCAGCACAATCAATGGCAGGGACGTATTGTACGAGCCGAGGGAGCATATGATACACGCAGTCGAAGATTGTCTTTAGTGGCTCAAGTAGATAACCCTTATGCAAAGACAGAGAATGACAAACCTCCTTTAAAAGTAGGACAGTTTGTTGAAGCAAAGATTAAAGGAAAACTGTTACAACAGGTGTTTGTCATTCCTCGTTCTGCAATAAAAGACAATTCTCAATTAATGATTATTGACGAACAAAGTCGTCTAAATCTGCGACAAATTGAGATTCTTTGGAGTGATGCAGATCATGTCGTTATCAAAGAAGGTCTACAAGAAGGTGAATGGTTATGTATTACGCCTGTGCAATATGCAGTTAATGATTTAAAAGTTCATGCACTTAAAAATGGTAAACCCGTTTTTTCTGATAATAAAGCCATCTTCAAAGGAGGCAGTGCACAATGATACGCTGGTTTACCATCAATGATGTTGCCGCTAATTTATTGATGTTCTTGATTATTTTGGCAGGGTTGTGCACATTGCCCACTATTCCTATGGAAATATTGCCAAAATATGAGGCTGATATCATTAATATCCGTATCGCCAATCCAGGTGCAACACCAGAGGAAATGGAACGCGATGTAGTGATGCGAGTTGAAGAAGCCATTCACGACTTAGAAGGTATTAAGGAAATTATTTCTACTGCTGTAGAAGGAACATCCACTGTTGATGTTGAGGTCGCTAGAGGATATGAACCTAGGGATCTTATGGATGATCTAAAAACCAGAATAGATGCCATCAATAATTTTCCTGAACAAATTGAACGACCAGACCTTAAAATCGTACAGCGCAATCATGATGTCATTAGTGTAGTTGTAGCTGCTGATATGAGTGAAAGTGATCTGCGCAGAATTGGCGAAAAGGTACGTGATGATCTCGTTGCATTAAATGGTATTTCCCAGGTCGAACTCACGGGTGTTCGTCCTTATGAAATTGCCATTGAAGTTTCTGAACAGCAATTACAGCGTTACGGCCTGACATTTGAGGAAATTGCTCGTGCAATAAATCGCAGTTCCTTAAATGTATCAACAGGGACGATTAAAGGCAAAGGGGGGGATATTTTACTGTCATCTCGTGGTCAGGCATATACCCAAAAAGATTTTGAGCAAATTGTCATCCGTAGTGCTGAGCATGGAGTACGCGTTTTACTAGGTGATATTGCAACCGTGTCTGATGGTTTTATGGAAGGTAACCTCGCTTCAATTTATCAAGGTCAAACTGCCATAATGATCGATATTACAAGGGTTGGCAACGAAAGTGCGATTGCTATTGCTACCGCTGTAAAACACTATATAAATAAAGCAAAGGCACGTTTTCCACCCAATATCGAGATTAGTTATTGGCGTGATCGTTCTAAAATTATTAAGGGTCGTATTAATACTTTATTAAAAAGTGCGCTGCAGGGTGGCATTTTGGTATTTTTATTATTAACGATATTTTTACGATTATCGGTAGCTCTTTGGGTCTGTGTAGGTATTCCTGTCAGCTTTTTAGGTGTGCTTGCTGTGATGCCATTATTAGGAGTAACCATAAATGTAAATACCGTATTTGCTTTTATTATGGTACTTGGCGTTGTTGTTGATGATGCTATTGTTACGGGAGAAAATATTTACCGACATCTTCAGCATCAGGTTGGAGATAGCATAGAAGCAACTATTACAGGTGTTAAAGAAGTAGCTGCTCCCGTTACTTTTGGTATTTTGACTACTATTGCGGCTTTTGTACCCATGCTCAGTATTGATGGTCGTCGGGGACAAATGTTCGCCTTTATCGCCTTGATTGTTATCCCTGCATTGCTGTTTTCCTTAGTGGAAACCAAGTTAGTGCTACCAGCACATCTAAAACATTGTAAACCGGTTAAACGGTCATCAGATAATAATTGGTTAGAAAAATTACAAAATATCTGTACTGATTTGCTGGCTATTTTTATTAAAAAATATTATCGGCCATTTATGGTGCAGGCCGTACAGCAACGTTATTTAACAGCTTCTGTTTTTGTAGGAGGCTGTTTTATTATTCTTAGCCTAGTAGCAGGTGGACATATTGGCTTTACTTTTTTCCCTCGTATTGAAAGTGAAGTAGCTAAAGCAAAGTTAACAATGCCTGTAGGTACGCCCTATGAACTAACAGATCGTTATACTCGACAAATTGCTAAGGCCGCACAGGTTTTGCAGCAACGATATGTTGATCAATCTACCGGTAAAAGTATTATTAATGCTATCTATTCGGTTACTGGTCAATCTGATCGGAGTGGTAATCCCCAATCACAGGAAGGTCGTGTAATGTTTGAGGTTGAACCACCTGAAACACGCCTACCGAATATTCCTGTATCAACGTTAGTTAGAGAATGGCGACAACAAATTGGCACAGTTCCAGGTGTCGAAGACTTAAACTTCAGAGCAGAAATAGGTCATGGCGGCAGTCCTGTTGATATTCAATTACAGTCAAATGATCTACAGCAACTAGAAGATTTTGCTGATGAGATAAAAAAACGCTTACTCAACTTTTCTGAAGTGTTCGATGTTAATGATAATTTTGAAGGCGGCAAACAAGAATTACGGTTAGACATCAAACCACAAGCCGAGTTTTTGGGTCTGACGTTATCAGATTTGGCTAGACAAGTACGGCGAGCTTTTTATGGACTTGAAGTACAGCGGATTCAGCGTAACCGTGAAGAACTGAAAGTCATGTTACGCTATCCCTTATCTGAGCGGCATTCACTTAATAATCTGGAAAGTATGTATATACGCACTCCTGAAGGTGTTGAAGTTCCCTTTTCTGATGTCGCAGAGTTAAAACCTGTACGTGGCTCATCCGTTATCCGACGTATAGATCGTAATAGAGCATTTAATATTACTGCCGATATTAATAAACATAAGGGTAATATTAATGCGATTAAATATGAAATCAATGGGTTTTTACAGGAAATCTCCAGTCATTACCCTGATGTTAGATACAGTTTTGCCGGTGAAATTAAAGAACAAGGAGAATCATTTTCCAGTCTGATACTTGGTATGTTATTTATGTTAGTGGTTGTTTATGCTTTGTTAGCAATTCCTTTTGCTTCCTACCTACAACCTTTTATTGTCATGTCAGTTATACCATTTGGCTTAGTCGGTGCAGTTCTTGGGCATTTATTTATGGGAATGAATCTAACGATAAACAGTGTCTTAGGTATGCTGGCATTATCAGGAGTGGTAGTTAATGACAGTCTGGTGTTGATCGACCGCTTCAACCAATTAAGAAAACGTGAGGAAGACGTTGTGGAGGCTATTATTAATTCAGGGTGTAGTCGTTTTAGAGCGATATTACTGACATCATTGACAACATTCATTGGCTTAGTTCCACTAATTTTCGAAGAAGCAACCCAGGCACAGTTTCTAATCCCAATGGCGGTTTCTTTAGGTTTTGGAATCCTTTTTACTACGCTGATCACCCTTATTCTGGTGCCCGTATTGTGTGTGATTTTGGAAGATTTTCGATGTTTAACTAAAAAAGTAGCTTTATCGTGACGGTTTTTATAGTTGCCCCCGTTATAACTATAACAGCACTGATATTATTAATTTAACAGGAGAAACTCATGAACAAACGTTACCTACCCCTCATTCTACTGTCTTTAATTTTTACTCAAGCAGTATTCGCCCAGCAGAAAAATCCTCCCACAGCTGATAAAAAACATTATTTTTTGAACTTATTTGATAAAAATGCAGATGGAATTGTCACTGAAACTGAATTTAATACAGTGATGCAAGAAAGATATAAAACCATAGATCATGATCAAAATGGAATCGTTAGTCTAGACGAATTTAAAAAGTACTCGGCAAAGAGACATAAGAAAAGACAACAAAAAAAGCATAGTGAAATGGATTCAAATAAAGATGGTCTAATTAGCAAACAGGAATTTATTGATCAGACCATAAAACGAGCTGAGAAAAAATTTAATAACTTAGATCAAAATCAAGATGGACAGCTTAGTCAGGAAGAGAATATTGATAAACATGCCAGGAAAAAACAGCAACTATTAAATAAAATGGATCAAAACCAAGACGGGCAGGTTAGCCGCGATGAACATGAAAATATGACGCAGCGTTGGTTTAAAAAACTTGATAACAATAATGACAAAATAGTCAGTGGTGATGAATTAAAAGATAGATTTCATAAATAAGGAAATGAAAAGTGACAGCCATACCAGTGACAAGGAGCTGATGCTGTTGATTGCCAAAGGTGATAAAAATGCCTTTGCTGTTCTAATGCAGAAACATCTAACGGCAGTATTGAATTTTAATAAACAGTACCTGTCTCTGGAAGCGGAAGACATTACACAGGAAGCCTTTGTCCGTTTATGGAACAAGGCGCCTGAATGGCAGGATAAGGGAATTTCTCCCAAAGCATGGTTAATGCGTGTTAGTTATAACTTATGTATTGATGAGCTACGCAAGCAAAAAACAGTTTCCTTAGAAGATCAAAATATAAGTCTTGCCGATTTAGGTGACACTATTGAACAGCGACTTATTAACCGTTCAGCTTTTCAGCAACAGATAGCTGCATTAAAAAGTTTACCAGAAAGACAACGCACGGCTATAACCCTATGTGCATACAATAGCTTAAATAATAAACAAGCCGCTGCCGTATTGGATATTAGTGTTGACGCATTGGAATCTTTACTGGCTAGAGGCCGACGTAAATTAAAGCTATTGCTAAAAAACAGTATGATTCAGGACTAGAGGCTGACAATGATGACTAATGAAAGAGCAAAACAAATCCTAGCAAGTTTTGGAGGTAAACCGGAACAATGGCCAGAAGATGAACGACTTTGTTTACAACAGCTTTTGTTATCCAATACTGAATTACGGATAATACAGCAACAAGAATTACAGCTTGATGAGCAAATTGTAAAAATGTTCTCTGATATTAAAGACACCGATACTCACTATCTGCAAAAAACTATTTTAGCCAGTCTGCCACATAAAGAAATTCCCGCAAGTTCAAAGACAATTAAGTTTTATTTTGATCTTATCAATAGAAAAATCTACAATTTGTTAGATCCCGTCTGGGTGGTAGCGACAGTGTCTATTGTTATGTTGCTTACTGTAAGTTTAAATGATATGCCTTCAACTTTGAATACAAGTAGCATGGAGGATGAGCTATTATTAATGGCAGAAACACTAGACAACTCAGAGGAGCTCGAATTGCTGGCAGTGTTGGAGCCTGAGTTATTTGAAGACACTTCTGACATGATGTAGGGAGCAAAAGTTAGTTACTTTTGCTCCCCCTTATTTTTATTGCACAGACTGTGCAGTTAACCATTCAATTAGCTCATCTTCCTTAACAATGCCCATATGTCGAATTTCCTGATGATGACGATCAAAGAAATGGGTAACAGGCAACTCACCACGCCAGCGCTTATTAATATCTGCATAGATACGCTCAGGAAACTGTTCTGCAAATACCCAGGTTTGATCGAGCTCCAGCTGACTACGGTTTAATATCTCCTTCACAATCGCATCATCTAGAAATGAATCCGTTGCAACAGTGATTAAAGCAACTTCTGGATACTGTTTATGGAGTTTACCGAACATAGCGAGTTCTTTCATACAATAGCTACAGGTTTCCGACCAAAATATCAGAACAAATGGTTTGTGCTGATATTGGCTCTTGATTTCGGAAAGACTGCCTTTTGTAAAAGGTAAAATAGACAAATCCGCTTTAACCGTATTGATAGTCAATACCAATACAGCTAATAACATTAATCGAAGTTTCATTATGATCTAATGTATCTTGGTGGCAATTGTTTGTATGTGGCCATTATTTTCTGTCCAAAGAGATAGAAAACCTTTTTCAGTTTTGACAATACGTGGATGAGTAGCTCTTAACCCTGTTTTTGAAATTTGTTTGGAAGCTGACCAGTTTTTACCTTGGTCTTTAGACTCTGCCGTAAATATTGCAAGACCTTCTTCGCCCATCATATCCCAAACGGCAACTACTCGGCCATTATCATGTGCAGCTACATCTGCATGTATTGCTGACTCATCGCCTAGTTGCTTTGGAGCAGACCAGTTGTTACCGGCATCATCAGAATATAAATAATGAATGCCAAGGTGTTGTTGATGTCCTGTGCCAACCACCGCATGTTGTCGATTTTTACCTGCAGTCGTTTGAAAGTCCAGCCCACCACCTATATGAGGGCAACCTTCAAACTGCCAATTGAACGCACCGACATGGTTTAACCGTTGCCATTTTTGTTTCTGATTAATAACACCGATTGATAAGTCAGATGGTTGTTTATCACGATAGAGTACATAAGCATTACCTTCAGCATTTGTTTTAAGGGTATTCCAGCAACATGAACAGGTAAGCTTATCTAGCGTATTGTTTGTCTGCCAACTAAGGCCTCCATCGGTAGACCGGGCATAGTGGAGCCCTTGCGAGGCTTTAACATCGGCATGACCATTACGACTATCAAGCCAGACAGCATGAAAGGCATGATTATCAGCAGTCATATCAATATAACCATGAGGTCCTTGCTTCCAATCCGGTGGTGTGTCTGCATATTGCCAAGTTTGTCCTCCATCACTGCTTCTAGCAGCTAACATAGCCCCCGCACTGAATCGAGAATTTTTATCGAATTTAGTCCAGGTTACAACAATGTTTTTTCCTTGAGCTGCAATCTGGGCATCATTCCCTCGCACCATTTTTGCTGGTATATTATCATTCAGAATTTTTATTTCAGCTGACCAACTATTGCCGCCATCAGTGGAGTATTGATACCAAAGTGATTTTTGTCCTTGTTTATTTTTTCCAGTCAATAAATGTAAACGATTATCATAGCTTACAATATCAGCGCTTATAACTCCTTCAGGAAGAGTGTGATGTCTATGCTTTTTTGGTTTAGCTGGCACATTTTTTATTTCTGCTGTGTGCTGAGTAGTGGTGAGTTTTTCGGTACTGTTTTTGGTTGAACAAGCCGTATTTAAACCGATAATTAAAATCGGTAGAAAAAGTATTTTTTTATTCATTTTGATTTGGCATTTTAATGTTGTTGTTCTAACAAAAAAAGCTCCCTAGATATATCAAGGGAGCTTTATTGATCGTTAAACCGATTTAAAG
>DAOVVZ010000419.1:0-2651 GCA_030636915.1 Methylomarinum sp.
AGCAAATTATGCAGCTTTATTTTTTCTTAAGAAACCAATGGGATCATAAAAAATGACTGAATGGCTAAAGTGACTCTCTATTTTTGGGTTTTTCTACAGGTTAGGCAACAGAAAAATTGTAGTTTGGGAATTAAGGGGTTACAATTTTACGCATGATAAAAAGCTTTATCCATAAAGGTTTAGAGAAATTCTATCGAACAGGTAGTAAAGCAGGTATTCAAGCAAAACATTCCGAACGGTTGCGTTTAATTCTTGCTCAATTGAACCAAGCAAAAACAATTCAAGATATGGATATTCCATTTCTTAAGCTTCACGAATTAAAAGGTGATAGAAAAGGAATATGGTCTGTAACAATACAAGCAAATTGGCGTATTACTTTTCGATTTCAAGAAGGTGATGTAGAGGTTGTAAATTATGAGGATTACCATTAGGAGGCATTATGGAAATGTATAATCCACCTCATCCAGGTGAGGTCATAAAAGGCTTATGGTTAGAGCCAGCAAAAATAAGTATTACAGAAGCAGCCAAGGCATTAGCTGTTAGTAGAAAAACGTTGTCAAAAATAATAAATGGGAATGGAAGTGTAACACCAGAAATGGCAGTTAGGTTATCAATTGCTTTAGGTGGTAGCGCAGAAAGTTGGATGGGACATCAAGTGACCTATGACCTTTGGCAAGTTAAACAGCATAAAAATGAACTAGGTGCTCATGCGTTAAAAGTTGCCTAACAAAATAAAGAGGTCGGGGCCATTTTAAGCAGCGAAATAAAGTGAATTCAAGTTTAAAGCGCAACACTTTTAAAAAATAAAGCTGCATAGCGAGCTATGCAGCTTTATTTTTCCGGATTTGTTTTTATGGAATGTTAGGTCATAAAAATGATGGTAAATTATTTTAAATCATGGGCTATACTGCGGTTACGACACAACACTTATTTTTTGTATGGAATTAAGCTATGAAAAACCGGGTTAAGCCTTTCAAAATAATAATTTTATTGATGACTCTTTTATTTAGCTTGAAAGGGTATGCCTTAGAATTTCCTGATCGCCCTGATAATGCGGATTTTTATATTGATAAAGCCGGTATTATCAATGCAGAGGCGGCAACAGAAATTAATTTACTAGCATCAAAATTATTGCAAGAAGAACAAGTGGCATTGTTTGTTGTGACAATAACATCTCTTGCTGATTATGATGCGGCTGGTTATTCCATAGAGGGTTATGCTGCCGATTTGTTTGATGAGTGGGGGATCGGTTTTGAAGATAGAAATTATGGCATGCTGTTTTTGGTCTCTAAGGGGGATAGAAAAGCCAGAATAGAACTGGGTGCCGATTGGGATAGGTCCTATGACCGAACAGCAAAAGAGATTATGGATAATCTTATTATTCCGGCTTTTAAGAAAGATGAATATTCATCTGGTATTGCTTCCGGCGTTAAAGGTTTGGATGCAATGGCCAGGGGGCTTAGTCTGCCTAAACCTGAAGCGCCTTGGTGGTTTTTACCTGCAATTATCGTATCGATAATTGTTTTTATTGCATTAATCATTAACCTGTTTAAAACCGGACGCAGTGGTTGGGCGTGGGCGCTTATCGCTCTTTTAGGTTTAATTATATTTGCAATTTTGCGGTCTTCCAACAGTGGTGGCAGTTCTGGTGGCTTTGGCGGTGGATCTTCTGGAGGCGGTGGGGCTTCAGGCTCTTGGTAACTTGATAGAGAAAATGACAATGAAAAAAGCAAGCAAGTATTTTTCTGAAGAACAAAAAACAATCATTAAAGAGGCTGTTTCTCGTGCAGAAAGAAATACCAGTGGTGAAATAGTTCCTGTTGTTGCCAGTGTTTCCGGTCGTTATGATCGAGCCGAAGATATCTTTGGTTTGCTTTTTGGAATGCTGTTATTAACTGTTTCCTGGTTGTATACGCAAGAGCTGACATTGGTTGATGGTCAGTGGGAAGGTGAGATAACAACGGTTATCACTCTACCTTGGGCGCTAGCCATTATTTTTTTTGGTTTTATGCTAGGTGCACTATTGGCCTCTTTTTTTCCTGTACTACGTCTTATCTTTATCTCAAAAAAAGAAATTCAAGAAGATGTGGAACGGAGCGCGCAACAAGCCTTTCATCAATTTCGGATACGTGGAACAGAAGGTGCAACAGGCGTTTTAATCTATATTTCTCTCTATGAACAAACCGTTAGAGTGTTAGGTGATGAAGTAATCAGTGAAAAATTAAAACAGCAAGATTGGGATGATGTCTGTAATCTTGTTGTCGAAGGTATGAAATCACGAGAACCTACAGAGAAACTGGTTGAAGCCATTGAACATTGTGGACAGTTATTATCAAATCATTTCCCAATCGCAGATGATGATCAGAATGAGCTTCCTAATAAACTTAACTTCATTTAATAAATCTCTTATTTCAGGAAGTTGAGCTGCCTGAACAATGGCCAGTGCATCATTTTTATCTGTTTTCTGGTTCTGCCTGATTGTCGCTACCAACTTTGCCGAAATAAGACGTGCCTCGAGCCCTCCTTGAAGGGCTTTGTTTCCAATAGTTTGATGTACCACAGGCTTTAAATATTTGGGCATCATAGTACAGAAGTAACCGCTTGATCGATAAAAAATGGAAATGCTGAATATAGAGCAAACTGTCATAGCT
>DAOVVZ010000392.1:0-2894 GCA_030636915.1 Methylomarinum sp.
GCATTAACGCCCAACTGTTGAGACCAGGATGTTGAAATTCTCATATCTCTACCTCTAGTTTACCGCGCCAAGCAAAGCATCAAACAATGTATTACTCACTGACACCATTTGTGCAGCTGCTTGATAAGACTGCTGAAATTTGATTAAGTTCGCCGCTTCCTCATCCAGATTTACACCTGAAATATTACCCCAAGCCTCTTTAGAGTTATTTAATAAAGTCTCTTGCGCAGCCGCTCCCACTTTTGCTGCATTAGTCAACACACCAACTTCCGAAACTAACGCCCCATATGCACTCTGAAATGATGCTGTTCCATTTGCCATACCTAACTTATTTTCTAAACTAGCTAGTGCAAGACCATTTCTGTTATCTCCTGGCATCGGCCCATTGATAAAATAATCAACCCCATTACTATCTGTTGCTATATTTGTTGCTAAAGCAATGTCCCGTGGGTCAGTAAGGTTCACTTCAATATCACTTGCTGCTGTATAGGTTGGTCTTATAAAAAAAGTATCTCCCACATTAGCAGCGCCTGTGATGGCAATATTGATACCGGGCAGATCATCGGATGCTGGCGTCACTGGAACCAGAAAACCTAAAGGACTTGGAGCAACCGACTCAGTGAGATCAAAAAAGGTTTCATCAGCTAACCGGGTCAAACGGTATGTATTTGGAGGGCCGCCAGCTACTGTCATTTCAAGCTGATAATCACTAAAATCAATCTTATCAATATTATTGTCATCAAATGTAGCCGTTAAAACCATAGTACCTGTATTATTTGGACTCGCTACTTCAGGTATATCAAGCGCCTTAAAAAACAATGAGCCATTCGCATTAATAGCATCACCATCACCATCTAAATCGAAACCTTTTTTATGAATAGCATTAAACTCAGTCACTATACTTGCAGCAATTCGGCCTAAATTTTGTTGTGCCGGATCTAAAATTTCATCTCTGAACCTTAGTGTACCTGCCAGCTCACCACCGGTTACTTGATTAGTGATGACATCAATATTGCCTGATGGAGATTTAATCCCAATTTCCATGTGAGTCGGATCAAACTCCGAGGGTTGAGTCACCACCTTATTAGAATTCTCATCAAGGACAAGTACCAGCCCTTTTCCCATAAATACACTAACCATACCAGAGGTACTGGGCACCACAGAAATATCAACCAATTCTGCCAGATTATTTAATGCAGTATCTCTTTTATCTAATAAATCATTTGGCTGTTGACTGCCTGTTGGCCTGCCTTGCTCACTGGCAATTCTGACATTTAAATCTGCGATAGTGGCAGACAAAGAACCAATTCTGTCGGTCATAACCACCATATCTGTATTAATCTGATCACGAATCGTATCAAACTGGCCATTCATAGCTCCAAATCGACCACTGACAATTTCGGCTTCTGACAGCATCACCTGCCTGGCAGGAATTGATGACGGGTCATCCGTTGCATCATTGACTGAATTAAAAAAACTTTTAATTGCAGGCTGCATTCCCACTGAAGAGTCTGCTAAAAGGTTATCAACTTGCAGTGATAATTGATTATATTTATCTACATCACCAAATGCCGATGTACTGGAGCGTAATTGCGTAGTAATAAATTCATCATAACTTCGAGTTATATTTGAAATAGACACCCCTTGACCAAGATATCCAGCCCCAATCATTTGCTCAGGTTTAGTCACTAAATCAACACGCTGACGACTATAGCCCTCAGTATTAACATTACTAATATTATGGCTGGTGGTTTCCAGCGAACGCTGAAAAGCCATAAGTCCTGTTATCGCTGTTCCTAAAATCCCAGACATTATTTATCTCCTTATAAATTATTGTTGGTTAAAGGTTGCTTTACTGCAAGCAACTCAGGCGCCTGGTTTGTAATGGTTTTACTTTGGTATATGTTCATTACTTTTCCAGCATAATTTGGGTCTGTGGCGTATCCGGCTTGCTGTAACTCATGCATATATTGTTCCGGTTTTCCCGCCATTTTTATGGCGTTTTTATACCGAGGGTTGGTTTTAATAAAATTAACATAATCATTAAAACTTTCTTGATATGAAGCATAAGACCGAAACCCAGCCATTTCTTTTTTAGCAATACCCTCTTTAAACTCTAATGTTGCCACTTTTTCTTGCTGTCCTTGCCATGATTTATCTGCTTTGATATTAAATAAATTATGGCTACTCGATCCATCACTGGACTTAATAACAGACTTGCCCCAACCCGTTTCTAAGGCTGCTTGCGCTAATAAAATATTAGCATCAACACCCAAGTCTTTAGCTGCTTGTTGTGCATAAGGGCGTAATTTATTAACAAAGTCTTCTGCTGACTGAATTGAAATCTCGGAAGCCGTCTTAATTTCCTTTGCCTCATTAGCTATATCTAGCGGCTGAGCTTCATTTTTCTTTAAATTCTGTTTTCTATTAAATGTCTGACGCTCATAAGCTGCAATTTTTTGTTCTCTAACAGCGCTGTCAGAATAGTCCTTAGGGCTTAATTGTCTCTCAATAACATCCGCTAAACCAATACCACCCTGTCCAGCTAAATGCATAGACAGCTGTTGATCATACATATCCCGATAAAAATCACTTTGTTTGCTATCCAAAATACCTTCAGCTAACTTTGCCTGGCGCATGCCTTTTAACATCATCCCAACAAAAACAGACTCAAACTGTTTAGCCACTTGTTTAATTGAATCAGGCGTTTTATCTTTAGCCTCATTTCTCAATTTAGCTAAGCTATTAAAGTCTGTATAAACATCGGCATTCTGTACATTTAGCATGACACTTACCTCTTAGATAACAATCAGTTGAGCGCGTAAAGCACCGGCAGATTTAAGTGCTTCAAGAATGGCAACCAAATCACTGGGGCCTGCACCTACCTTATTAAC
>DAOVVZ010000407.1:0-2757 GCA_030636915.1 Methylomarinum sp.
AAAGACTCTAAATGTGGATTCATTATTTATGACAGCGCGGTGTTTTATTAATAGATTGTGTATGCTGATAGAACTGCATGGCTTTAGGCATATGCTCAGATAGTTCTTTAATACGGGTACTATGAGAGGGGTGGGTAGACAGAAACTCAGCGGGTTGCTGTCCTTGGCTGACTTGGTCCATTTTTTTCCACAAGGTAATGCTTTGTCTGGGATCAAATCCGGCTTTAGCCATTAAATCCAGTCCAATAATATCGGCCTCACTTTCATGAGTTCGACTGAAAGGTAAAATAACTCCGTATTGAGCACCAATCCCCAGCGCACTAATACCAAGTTGACCTAAAGCCGATGCAGGCTGGCTGATTGCTGAAATTAAAGCAACACTTTGGCTAATCGCTGTCTTCTGGGATAGACGCTCATTGCTATGTTTAGCCAAAACATGTCCGATTTCATGACCAATCACTGCTGCCAGTTGGTCCTGATTGTCAACCAGGTTAATCAGTCCTGTATGAACACCAATTTTATTGCCAGGTAAGGCAAAGGCATTTAAAGAGTCATCTGCAAAAACTACAATCTCCCAGTTGCCACCTGACTCATAAGTAATGGCCTCGGCAATACAGTTAACAAATTGCTTGTGTTGGGCATTGTTGCTTATTGGTTTTTTGGTTTTCAAATCATCAAAAGCTTGTAGGCCCATTTGATTGATTTGATCATCAGACATATACATGAATTGAGACCTGCCTGTTGGGCTGGTCGCGCAAGCATGTAGCAGGCAACAACAAAGTGCTAAGGCTATTTTATTCTGCATAAGGCTGATATTTAGATTGAAAAGGGGTATTTTAACTCAAATGTGAGTGGGAGCTAAAAACTAATCATTATTAAAAATAAACTGTTCTAGGAAATGCTGCTGTATAGGGAGATTAAAGAAAGGGACTTTTCTAGGGCGGCGCTAAATTTAGTGTTCAATTTTAATTTAAATAATCAGTTATAATCTGTGTTTTTATGGCTTGGTTGGCACAATGAAAGAAGAAATATCAGTTTACAGACAAATTTTAAATGATATTAATCGTCCAGAAAATGAAGATACTATTGTTTTAATAGGTCAATTAATAGCGCCTCATAGTAATAATATAGCCAAGCATTTTTACAGGACATTATTGGGGAATAACCACGCTTCAAGTTTTCTTAATCATGATGCCGTTAAATATAGATTAACAGGTAGTATGACAAGGTGGATTGATGGCTTATTCAGTTATAGGCCTATGGAGTCTGATATTGATGATTATATAAATGATCAGCTTAAGGTTGGACATATTCATGCGCGAATTGAGTTGCCTGTATGTTTAGTTAATTATGGGATGACCCTTATTAAAAACAAGCTGATGTCGCACCTTATTGACTCATCACTAGATAGAAACCAGTTGGCTAATGTAATGGTTATTGTTAATAATTTGGTTGATTGTTCGTTAGCTATAATTAACGAAAGTTACAAGGATGATTTGGTTGATAATGAAAATCAGAATCAAGCTTTTCGTTTGCATGCTTCGGCTCATAATCTTGCATTTGAGTGTGAGAGATTAAGAACCTCGTTGTCCGAGTGGATGAGAGAGGTCATGATGATGGTTCAGGATCAAGGTGCGAATATAACGAATGTCCCAACAATCCGTCATTCGAGTTTTGGTTTGTGGATTGTTCATAAAGCTAACCTTTATTTACATGGGCGCTCTGAATTAGGCATACTGAATCAACTTCTGGATGATATAGATGAGGCTTTACAAGAGCTAGAGGGAGAGGAAAATGAGGCTGTGATCGAAAGTATTGCACAAAGCTTAAATAATTTGATAACAAACACTGTTTGGTTGCTTGGTAACCTGGCAAAAGAAATGATCGAAGAAGATAGCGGAAAAGATACTTTGACACATTTGCTAAACAGACATTATTTAGACACAGTATTGCGCCAGGAAACGGATTTTAGTTTACATAAAGGAATGGTTTATGGGCTGATTTATGTGGATATTGATCATTTTAAGCAGATTAATGATGATTATGGACATGATAACGGCGATAGAATACTGGTGCAAATAGCGGAAATTCTAAGCAATAATGTGCGTACAGGTGATTTTGTTTTTCGTTTGGGCGGGGAAGAGTTTCTCATTGTTCTGGGGGATATTGATGAAGTTATTATTGATCGAGTGGCAGAAAAAATAAGAGCGAGTGTTGCAGGCTTTGCTTTTAAAATAGATAAAAAACGGAAGTTAAATGTCACAATAAGTCTTGGGACTGCATTTCATGATGGGCATCCCGATTATACCCGGACGATGAAGCAAGCTGATGACGCGTTATATAAAGCAAAAGCTAATGGTAGGAATCAGGTGGTTAATGCGGACCAACCCATAGAAACTTACCGAGGGATTAAAGAAAAAATGAAGTAAGA
The DNA here is from genome assembly GCA_030636915.1 of Methylomarinum sp. Lineage (GTDB taxonomy): Bacteria > Pseudomonadota > Gammaproteobacteria > Methylococcales > Methylomonadaceae > QPIN01. The sequence continues at coordinate 2,432 of DAOVVZ010000407.1, forward strand.
GGTCAATAAAGGCCGGTGATTTTACAGGACCTTTATAGCGCAGTTTTATATTAATGTTCCCTTCACTTGATTTTTTAATAAACGGTATCTGCAGGTGTATTGTATAAATGCGAATATGGCTTAAATGAAGTATGAAGGTTATTTAAAAATTAGATCTTAACAAGTAAGTATGATTGACTGTAGAGCTGTTTGTAAATAGCCATTTAACGTCATTAAAATATCTAAAGGGAATAGCATAGTGAGCAAAGGCATGACTGAGACAATAGATGTTTTTCCTTGGAATGAAAATTTTGAGACTGGTATTGTTCAGATAGATGAACAGCACA
>DAOVVZ010000433.1:0-2514 GCA_030636915.1 Methylomarinum sp.
AACATAGGCACAAAAATTGCCGCTAAAGACGTGATAACCACCACCCCCACTAAACGCTGCTTTAAATTCTGTTCCAAAACCATCCCCCTAATTATTCTCAAGCTGAACTAGATACTCAGAAACCATCAAGAAAGAACCGAAAATAAGTATCAAATCACCTTTTTCGGCATTCTGTTCTGCTGCCATATAAGCTTCTGAAAAATCTTTATAGCCAAATGTTACATTATCCAGCTGACACTGCTTAAAACATTCCCGCATAAAGCCTTCACTGGCCGCTCTTGAATTACTCAATGGCGAAAAAAACCAATGATTGATAACAGGGCTAATAATTTCAATGACTAATTTAATATCTTTATCTTTCATCATTGAAAAAACCGCGTGAATTTTTTTATCTGAAAAGTTTGCCTGCAAATAACTAAGTAAGGCTCGAACTGCCTGAGGGTTATGAGCTACATCAAGCAAAACAGGTATTTCAGCATCAACCAACTGAAATCGACCCTTTAATTGAATAGCCTGCATACCTGTATGAATAGCCTGCTCACTGACTGGTAAGCATTCATCCATTTCAGTAACCGCCATTAATACGGTGGCTGCATTACGATATTGATGCTCACCTTTTAATGCAGGGGTCGGAAGCGACAAATACTTTCGAGTTTTACTACCAGAACAAGACCATTCCCAAGTATTTTCGTTATTTTGAAAATCAAATTCGTGATTTATGCGCAATAAAGGCGTGTTTTTTTCAGTTGCGCATTGCAATAAAGATGCGGGAGGCACTTGATCACCGATAACCGCAGTAACACCTGCTCTAAAAACACCTGCTTTTTCGTAAGCAATAGCGTCCCGTGTTTCACCCAACCAGTCAATATGGTCGATACAAATACTGGTGATTATTGATACATCTGAATCAATAATATTAACCGCATCTAAGCGCCCACCTAGTCCTACTTCCAATAATTGAATATCTAAATCAGATCGCCAAAAAATATCAAGCGCGGCTAAGGTTCCAAACTCAAAGTAACTTAAGGAAACATCATTTCTAACCGCATCTATTCTCTCAAATGCTTGACAGATGATGTCATCAGCGACTGGTTGACCATCAATTCTAATGCGCTCGTTATATTTTATGATATGCGGCGAGGTGTAGGCCCCCACTCGATACCCTTGCGCTCTATAGATAGCCTCTAAAAAAGCAATACACGAGCCTTTGCCATTTGTACCAGCAACAACAATAGTAGGGGGCTTAATACCTTCGGGATTTAGTGCTTTAAAAACATTGGATGCCCTTTCCAGCCCTAAATCGATTGAGCGCGGATGAAAACCTTCTTGCCAATCCAGCCAATCTGAAAGTGATTCAAAACGCGCCATTTCAGTCTATTTAGTCTTGTTCACTATCTACTATTGTCTCTTCATCCGCTAAAACAACGTCTTCAGAACCAGTTTCTTGTGTGGCTTCTACTTTTACATATGAAGACATCAACATAGATAAAATACTACTTATTTTTTCTCTCATCTCGCGACGATCGATAATCAGATCTATCGCGCCATGCTCTTGAAGAAACTCACTACGCTGAAAACCTTCAGGTAACTTTTCTCTTACCGTCTGCTCAATTACACGAGGCCCAGCAAATCCAATCAAAGCCTTAGGTTCTGCAACATTAATATCACCAAGCATTGCCAAACTAGCTGACACCCCCCCCATTGTTGGGTCAGTCATATATGAAATATAAGGAAGCCCCGCTTCTGCCAGTTTAGTTAGTGCAGCACTGGTTTTTGTCATCTGAAACAATGAAAATAATGACTCTTGCATACGCGCACCGCCACTTGCAGTAAACACGACAAAAGGCACGCCCAACTCTAAACTTTTATTTATGCCACGGACAAATTTCTCGCCAACCACAGAGCCCATCGACCCACCCATAAAGCCAAAATCAAATGCGGCAGCGACAATACCTTGCCCATTTAAAGACCCTTGCATCACCACTAAAGCATCATTTTCTTTACTGGATTTTTGAGCCTGACTTAAGCGATCCTTATATTTCTTACTGTCTTTAAATTTTAAAGGGTCATTTGCTTTTAAACTTTCACCTATTTCAACACGATCTTCTTCATCCAAAAACATATCTAATCGTTTTCTTCCTGAAATTCGCATGTGATGTTCGCATTTTGGGCAAACATTAAAATTCTTCTCTAATTCTGCGTTATATAAAATCGCATCACAGCTAGGACATTTATTCCATAAACCTTCAGGAACCGTTGTTTTTTTTAACGACGACTCTGTTCTAATGGTTGTCGGGATTAATTTTTCAAACCAATTCATTGTTGCATACTCCGAGTCTATTCCTAACTATCCATTGCCTGACGCATGGATTTTATTAATTCAATGATTTCCGTTTTAGCTTTTTCAGGATTATCAAGGTTCTCTTCTATCTTACTGATAAAAGGACTTCCCACACCCAGCACCACGGCCCAACGGGGAGGGTGTTTTGTTTGGTGGTGAGCTGTAACTCCAAA
>DAOVVZ010000093.1:0-6021 GCA_030636915.1 Methylomarinum sp.
CAACCGTAATCTTAGTCAACATCTGACTGAATTTAGGTTTTTTTTCTGTTTTTATACTTTTTGCCACTTCGCGTGCAAAAACTTCAAGTTCTTTTCTATTCATAGTTATCTATCCTTTTCCCGCTTGGAGTTAATGATAGATAATTACACAATCTTTTTTACAGTCTAAAGTGTTCATAATTTAGCTGCATAAAGTGCTCTTTTTGTAGGTTTGGTAACAACAGGAACCCCAACATTTTGACTATACAATCATATGTTCGGTTTCATACCTCAACCTACCGCGCTTTTTCAACATTTGCATATTCTATGCAAAACACAACTCTGCTAGCCTCTTAATATTGATCATTAAAATATTGTATTAAATCAGTCATTGTCACAATACCAACTATTTCTTTTTGTTCGTTGATAACGGGGAGAGAATGAAAATTACTTTCGGCAAGTATTTTGGATGCCTGTCTTACACTATTGGTATTTTTGACCGTTGTCAGCTCGGTCGTCATGATGTCTTGAATAGTGAATTGTTGATCAACGATAGAATCAATTGTGCGTTCATCCGCACCGCTAATTACAATATTTAGCTTCATAAAATCAGTAAAGCTTATCAAACCAACTAATTTTTTTCCGTCGACAACAGGGACATGGTGAATGTTAGAGTCAACAATTATATGGCGCACATCACTTAACTTTTGGCCCTGATGAACTGTAATAATATTTGTAGTCATTATTTTTGATATAGAGTCGTTCTTTTTCATATTAGTTAATTGGTTAATTGGTTAATTGGTTAATAAAGGATATATTGTTAGATAAAAAAGGTCAGCAAGAGATAAAAATACAAAATCTTCTTATTAAAAATTTCTGAATCTTTATTCAGTCATAGATAGTAATCAAGTGATTTGCCACGATACCGGTCTTAGACATTGCCAAAAAACATTCAATGCATTAAATGGATTCAATATGAGGAAATGATGATTGAATGCGTCAGCACCCTAAAAGTGACTGGTTGCTAATAGAGCATAGCAACAGCTAGTACGGACATAGCCCTTAAAGTATTCATACTATCCACTTAATCCAATTTAAGCAGATAGTATGCTAAGGAACCATTGATATAATTTATAATTAAGCTGTCTAATTAATTCTTCTCATTGCGATATAATGCATTAAATTGCAATGGCAGATAGTAATCAACCCTGGCCCTTTTATTTACTTATTTTGTTTCGTGTAAAATTGATTTTGTAGCTGCCGTAGCTCCCATTGCATCAATTGAGAAAGATATAGCGGCGTCTGCATGTTGTTCAGCACTTTCATCAGCATTTTTTCTGTACATCTCTGCCGCTTTTTTATGTTGAGCTGCAGCAAGAGCATGAGCATTTGCTGCATTTTCATGCAGTGATGAACCTCTGAATCTATGATGTGCTGTAGTATCTATAGTTACACCTTTACCTTTAGATAAATGCATTCCACCCATTCCTCCTGATTCTGCCTGGGCATTAGCTATTGTAAGCAAAGATATGATTATTGTAGATGCTAGAATATTTATTCTCATTTTTAAACCTTGAAGTGAATTTTAAAAAAAATTATCTTTATAAAATATCTCGTGATATTTAAAAAATAATTACGATGGTAAAATAGCCCTAATCAGCTAATTCTTTTTGCTCTTCTTCCTCTGCTTTTGAGCATGGTGCAGTTGATTCATAATTAATCCCAATAGACTCAATTAATTGACAGAAACAATCTCCGCCGGGACTTCCATTTGACATAGAAGTCCAATTATTGAGTGCTTGTTCCATGCGTATTTGAAGCGCCATTAGTTCTTCCATACGCACACGGTTTACTTTGATTCGATGCCCCATCAAATCACGAACCAACGAACAAGGAGAGTTTCCTTTCTGGCATTCAACTAAGATGAGCTCAATTTCATTTAAGCTAAAACCCAGGTTTTTTGCTCTCCTGATAAAACCCAACCTTTTTGTATCACTAACGCTAAACAATTTATAGCCATTGTCCGGGTCTCGAGTGGGTTGAAGAAGACCAATCCGAGTATAGTGGCGAATCGTATCTGGGGGCACATCACAATGCTGTGCCAGCTCTTTTACTTGAAATAACATTTTTAACGTCTCCTTAATTCTTATTCTAAAACCTGTGTGCTACTCATAGGTCAAGTCTTGATCTGTTATTTTTCTTGTTTATTCAAACAACCGAAAAATAATTAGTTTAATTACTGCGAGTGTAATTTTTCACTGCTTATGGCGGGGTAGTTTATTTTTGTTTTTCAAACTTATTTTGTAAAGTTTCAATGAGGAGCAATTATAATTAGAGCGGTGTGGATAAAAACAAGCGCGCCAACTTATACCAATCCTAAAGATTTATACTTAAAAGAAATCGTCATTCCTGCATGCTCTTAGCAGGAATCTATAGTGTATGCATGGATTCCCGACTAAAGATTTCGGGAATGACGACTATTACAGTGGTTATTTATTGGGATTGGTATTACACCTCATAATAGGTTTTGAAATTACATAACATAAAAATGTTATGTCTCCTTCGCATTTCGGATTGAAAAATTTCCCTCCGCCTACTCGTTACTATCAGTCTATTTGAGCCGACAGCCGAGGGGCCACATCCCTTTTTTGTCATTATTTTTATGTTAGTATCTTCAAAAGAGAAACTTAATAATCACATGCATTTCACTCAACAGATATCTACTTATGGCAATTAGCTCTACGATCAACAAAGTCTCTCTTAATATTGCAGACATGGACAGGCATTATTATCAAAGCCACGATTTAACAGTGGCACAACACCCTTCTGAGACTGACTTTCGTTTTATGGTACGCTTAATTGCGTTTATGGCAAATGCCCATGAGCGACTTTGCTTTACTAAAGGACTTAACAGCGATGATGAACCTGATCTTTGGCAAAAGTCACTGACGGATGATATTGAGCTGTGGATTGATTTGGGACAGCCCGATGAAAAAAGAATTCGTAAAGCTTGTGGCCGCGCCAAACAAGTGATTATTTATACCTACCATGAGCGCAAGGCAAAAGTGTGGTGGGAACAGCAGCAAGATAAATTACAACGTTTTAACAATCTTAAAGTTTTGCATATTAATGCAGAAGGCGTGGAATCAATGATTAATCGTTCTATGCAATTGCAGTGCAATATTCAAGATGGAGAAATCTATTTAAATGACGATAATTCAAACTTTATCGTTACGCTGGACAGACTTTAATCTACTAATTAGCTGTCAAATAAAGAGAGGATATCCTGATAAAATATTCCGAGACCTATAAGCGTTATTATTGTCAGTGAGGCCAAACTCCAGCGCATGATCTTTTTTAGCTTTGCTTTTCTTTGCTCTTCTTGGGCTTTTAGTATGGCTTTTTGATTTTGCCATTGTAGCGTTTTAGCTTCTTCCATGGTCTGCTGTAGATGATATTCCAGTAATGCATCAATTTCTTCCAATACTTGAGTCATGTTTTTTTGTCTGGACATAGGAGTCCAGACTACCATGGTTCTAACCATTGTTTTTAATTGTTCGGGTAATTCATCAAATTTTTCTAATGGGGCTAACTGTTTGTTTTTCCATCGCGGTAAAGTACCGGTAAGTAATTGATAAAGAATGATTCCTACAGAAAAAATATCTGTACGTCTGGTTTTATCTTCGCGTTGTAATTTATACCAGTTTTTTTCTGAACCTATTTGATAATGTTCATCCAACCCAAAGTCAGTTAATTTAACTAAACCATTTTCATCAAAAAGAATATTGCTGGGTCTTAAATTTCCGTGAATAATGCTATTTTGATGTGCAAATGCCAGGCCTAGACAAATTTCTCGGACGGTTCTTAAAGCATCATCCCAAGGGGTGGCCAAGATTAAACGGTCTTGTAATGATCCTCCATTTAAGTATTCCATGACAATAATGTAGGTGCGGTCATTTTTTGAGGTACCGTGTACCTTGGCAATGTGTTTATGAGAGAGGGGTTTTAATAAATTAGTCTCATCAAATCCTTTGCTCCAGACCGGACGTTTTTTTATGATTAATAAGTTATTGTTTTTGTTATTTTGATATAAATATATAGCACTATGTTTTTCTTCTTTGATAACATCAAGTAAAGACAACTTTGTTTTTAGACTGTTTAGGCCCTCCTCTGCATGTTCTTTTTGTTGTTTATTAAGATGTGTACCATGTAATAAATGTAATAAAATATCTTTTATTTTATCTGCTGAAGCAGGTCTATTAAGAGGCTCGGTATTTAAGCAGCTTAAAATCAGATTATCCAGCATAGGGTCAATACCAGCCGCTAAGTCTGAGGGGGCTGCAAAGTTGCCTATAGGTTTTTGTCCTGTAAACAATACGTACATGACGACACCTAAAGAATAAATATCACTTAAGATTGTCACCTCTGATGAGATTTGTTGCTCGGGAGACATATAGGCAAGTGTCCCCATCAAGAAGTCATCAGTCGTTGATTTTGGCTTGAAATCACAAAACTGTGCTATACCAAAATCTAAAACATGGGCATGATTTTCCAGATCTATAAAAATATTAGCTGGTTTTATGTCGCGATGAATAACACCATTTTTATGGGCATAGCTCAGCGCTTTACATACTTGTATTAGCAGTTCTATTTTTTTGTTTTTTTCAAGACCACCTTGTTGAATGAGCTGAGCAAGGTCCTGGCCTTCCAAATACTCCATAATAAAATAAGGTGTTTTGTCTTTTAGTAAGCCCTTATCAATCACATGAATCACATGAGGATGATTGAGCTGGGCAATAATATAGGATTCTCTTTCAAACTGTTGCAAGACAACCGGCTGGTTTGCTAATTGTTGATGAATAATTTTTATGGCAACTTTTCGTTTGAGCGAGTCTTGTATACCTTTGTATACAGTAGCCATACCACCTGTGCCTATGGTGTCTATGATAGTGTAACCAGGAATTTGCATAGGTTTATTCTTATGTAAAAATTAGCTTAATATATGAAATATACATTATATGAGGATTACCAACTCAACAGGTAACGAATATGCAGAAAAAATCATTTAAGCATTTTACAGCGATGGGCATTACCGATGTTGGTAATGTTCGACAGCATAATGAAGATAATATTTTAATTGATGATGAATTGGCTTTGCTTATAGTCGCTGATGGTATGGGCGGACATGATGCGGGTGAAGTTGCCAGTATGGAAGCAATAAAGATAATTCAGCAAATGCTGAGGTTACAACAACGTAGTGTTAAAAAATCTTCATGGTTCCTGGGTTTATTTAGCCAGCCTAAACTAACCACGTTAGACCCTGAAGAAAAGGTGCATATTTTAGAAAATGCCTTGCATGAAGCAAATCATCATATCTATCAACTTAATTTAGAACGAAATGCCGTTGAAGGAACCGGTATGGGAACAACAGTTGCTGGTTGCTGGTTTATTACTGCTAAGACAATGCTGGTATTTCATATTGGTGATAGTCGGATTTATCGTTTCAGAAACCAGAAACTGGAGATATTAAGCAAAGATCATTCGATTTTACAGGAATGGCATGACAATGGATGTGAGGGAGAAAAGCCCAGATCGAATGTGATACTTAGAGCCATAGGTCCCTATTCGGAAACCAAACCTGAAATCCAAGTTGTTCAGATTAAGAATAAAGACAGTTTTTTAATTTGTTCTGATGGATTGACTGATATGCTTAATGATTCAGATATTGAGAAAGTAATGCAAGCACTGAATATTAAGCAGATAGAAATATATTGCCAAAACTTGTTGCAAGCAGCTTTAGAGCAAGGTGGAAAAGATAATATATCAATTATATTGCTGGCTCAGGATTAATACTTTCGCAAAAGAACCTTGCAGATTGGAGTCCTTTAGGAACCTCTGATTAAGTCTGGGCGAAGTAGATTATGTTCAGAATATTTAGATTCAAGGCAAAAATTGCACGTAATAGCAAGAGCTGGATATTCTGAGCATAAGGTACACGTTCATGACTTGATCAGAGATTCCTTTACAACATCAGTCTGTTAA
>DAOVVZ010000351.1:0-3160 GCA_030636915.1 Methylomarinum sp.
GTGACTGCCAATACGGCGATGCAACTTACCAATAACAGTGTAGTTACTTCTGCTGCAATGATGCGAAACGAAGATGCTTTGCTGGGTGCAAGTATGAACTTGTTAAATAATGCGGCTGATGCGCTTAATGGCAATGGTCAGATAACCATGACGATAAGGCAAAAGGATCATGCCAGTTTACAAATTAAAATACAAGATAGTGGGCCTGGAATTTCAGAGGCCACTATGAATCGCTTGTTTGAGCCTTTCTATACCACAAAAATTAATGGCACAGGATTAGGTTTAGCGGTTGTTGATAGTGTTGTTAGAGCACATAGTGGATCAATTGAATGCGAATCAAAAGAAGGGTATGGGACGTTATTTACCATGTATTTACCTTGTATCAATCAATATATAACAACTTTGTCGGAAGTGGCTTATCAGCAAATGGAGAATAGTTATGAAGCAGTATGATGTGTTGGTCGTAGAAGATGATAAGGATTTATCTGAAGCACTATGCGATACCCTAGAGATAGAAGGTTATCGTGTGCTCTCGGCAGCTAATGGCACTGAAGCATTAAGTCGGCTGGCAAAAAATGATTTTAGACTGGTTGTGAGTGACATTCAAATGCCGGTAATGGATGGATTTCAGTTGTTGCATAATATGCAGCAAAAGTATGCTGAAATGCCCGTGTTATTAATGACTGCCTATGGCACAATCCCTAAAGCTGTAGAAGCTATGCAATCAGGCGCTGCTGATTATTTGATAAAACCTTTTGAAGCATCAACTTTAGTTGAAAAAGTCGCTAAATTTGTGGTGACTGAAACTGAGCAAGGCGATGGCAGGGTAGTGTTTGATGAAAAAATGAAACAGCTTTATGCGCTGACAGCTAAAGTGGCAAAAACGGATGTCACGGTTCTTTTACAAGGCGAAAGTGGTACAGGTAAAGAAGTGATGGCTAAGTATATTCATCAAAACTCTTTGTATCATGAGGGGCCATTTATTGCAGTTAATTGCGCAGCTATTCCGGAAAATATGTTGGAAGCCATGCTTTTTGGCTATGAAAAGGGTGCTTATACCGGTGCAGTACAGTCTATGCCTGGTAAGTTTGAGCAAGCTCAGAATGGCACATTATTGCTTGATGAAATATCCGAAATTGATATTGCTTTGCAAGCCAAGTTATTAAGAGTTTTACAAGAAAAAGAAGTAGAACGCTTAGGTGGGATGCATAAGATAGAGTTAAACGTCAGAATTTTGGCGACAACAAATCGCAAGTTAAAAGAAGCGGTAGAGCAAGGATTGTTTCGTGAAGATTTGTATTATCGTTTAAGTGTTTTTCCCATTAAAATTCCAGCATTAAAAGACAGGGTAGGCGACATTCTGCCGTTGGCAAAGACATTGATTCAAAAGCATTGGCAGGAAGGGAAAAAACCACCTGTTTTTACAGCAGATGCTGTCGCAGTGTTGCAGCGTTACAGCTGGCCGGGTAATGTAAGGGAGCTGGAAAATGTTGTACAACGGGCATTGATTTTACATCAAAATGGCTATATTAATCCTGAATGCCTGGTGTTTGAAGGTGACGTTGATGAGCAGGTATTTGCAGTAGAAAGCACGGTTAATGGCGTTGCTGTTGAATATCAAGCTGAGACCAAAGCAGCAGCTGATGTACCAATGGTTGCAAATGCACGCTTAGGCGACAGTGTTAGATCTGCTGAAGAGAATATCATTTTACAAACATTGCATGATGAAAAAGGCAGTAGAAAGGTCACCGCGGAAAAGCTGGGTATAAGTCCTCGTACCTTAAGATATAAAATTGCAAGGATGAAAGAGTCGGGACTTGCTGTTCCTTGTTGATTTTTTAGAGTTGGCTTGAAAAATGCTCGGTATTTATTAAAGATTATTTTTCCGTTTGATAAAGAATTTAAGTGAGTGATATGAGCGAGATGAATGTAAATCAAGTGTTAGCCCAGATGCGAACAATGTCAATTGAAGCATCTAGCAAACCAGTAGAGCCTAGTGGAGGCGCAGACTTTTCTGCCATGTTAAAAGAATCGATTGATTCGGTAAATAATACTCAACAAACATCGACTAAATTGTCTCAAGCATTTGAAACAGGTGAGTCTGATGTGAGTTTGGCTGAGGTTATGATTGCATCACAAAAAGCCAGTGTTTCATTTCAAGCGATGTTGCAAGTAAGAAATAAATTAGTTGATGCCTATAAAGATGTTATGAATATGCCGATGTAAGGTTTGATGATTCATTTATACTTGAAGTCTGGCTTGTCTTTTTGTGATGCATTAAGTTGTCGGTTAGGTCTAATAAACTCAAATAGTCTAAACAGTTACAACAGGTTTAGTGATAGTATCAATGTTTTTTCAGGGTATGTTTTCTAAGGTAGTGAAGATAAAAAATGAGTGAGCAAGATGGTGGTAATTTGGCTGAAGTAAATTCAGAATCCAGCATGTTAAGTGGATTAACCAAGGAAACTGAAACGCATCCTGTTTTAAAAGGGTTAAATAACTTATCTATAGCAAAACAAGTAGGCTTAATGCTGGGTGTGGCATTAAGTATTGCCATTGGTACGGCTGTCGTTTTATGGTCGCAAGAGTCATCATATGACTTATTGTTTACAGGAATAGATGGTAAAGATGCCACAGAAATATCAGATGCACTTACCAATTTGGGAATAGAGTTTAAAGTTGATATAGATTCTGGCGCAATTATGGTACCGCCAGGTAAAGTGCGAGAGCTAAAGCTTAAACTTGCTGCACAAGGATTACCCCGATCACAAACTTCAGGCTATGAAATTCTAGATAAGGATACTGGGTTTGGTACCAGTAAAAATATCGAGTTAATGCGTTTTCAAAGAGCATTAGAGGGGGAAATAGCCAAAACCATTGCTTCAATTCAAAACGTAAAATCCGCTCGTGTTCTTTTGGCTTTACCCAAGCAATCTGTTTTTGTACGAAAACGTAAAAAACCCAGTGCCTCCGTGATTGTTAATTTATATCAAGGTCGGACTCTGGAAAAAGGCCAAATAGAATCTATTATTCATTTAGTCGCATCCAGCGTACCCATGATGGAATCAACCCAGGTAACAGTGGTTGATCAAAAAGGACGTATGCTAAGCAGTAATGATTCTTCGGAAGAAATGTATTTAACCTCAAAGCAGTTTGAATA
>DAOVVZ010000275.1:0-3751 GCA_030636915.1 Methylomarinum sp.
TCTGACTAAACGCCTTCATTAGGCAACATCAATTTAAAAATCTACAACCCATAAAAACAATAGGACATCTGATAGCAACTAAAATAACAGCCATAATTGTAAAAAATTACTATTATTAATTTTACACGTAGCATCCAGATGATTTAAACCAGATGAATGTATATTACTTTATCGACCGAACACGCCATAAATTGAATAAAATATTAATCTAATGTATATTTCAAACAAGCATTTGAAATATATATTAGATTTTATTCCGTGACTGATAATATCCCTCCCTTAAAAACACAACAACGATTGTTGATAACAGCTAGTCGTATCTTTGCTGAAAAAGGCTATCAAGACGCTACTATTGCTGAGATATGTGAGCAGGCTGAAACCAATATCGCATCAGTCAATTATCACTTTGGTGACAAGGAAAACTTGTATTTGGAAGCATGGCGTTATGCCTTTCAACAAGATTTGAAGGCACACCCCTCCGATGGTGGTGTTGATCAAAACACATCGGCAGAGCATCGGCTTAAGGGGCGCATCCAATCATTGATTGCTCGTATTGCAGACCCAGACTCACATTTTTTTGCCATAGTCCATAAAGAAATGGCACACCAAACCCGTTTGCTAGAAAAAATTATGGAGCAGGAAATCAACCCCGAACGTGAAGCGATGAACACACTTATCCGTGAACTACTGGGAGATAATGCTAATGAAAAACAGGTGCAGTTTTGTCATGCCAGCATTATCGGTCAATGTTTTCACCTACTAAAAGTTAAACATATCAAGCTAAACAACGAGACCCGCCACTATGTGCTGGATATGAACGATGCAGAAGACTTTGCCGAGCATATCGTTACATTTTCACTGGCGGGTATCCAGGCCATACGCCAACAAAACCAACTCAATTCAATTCATGATTAGATGCTATTTTGCCAAACTGGTTTTAGTTGGGATGATTTTCACGCTTGTAAGCGCTTGTACAGCCACAATTAATGACTTTAATAGCCCTATTACACCCGCAGAAAACTTTTCTAATAGTGGTAGCCCCCCCATTAATGAAAAATGGTGGTTAGCATTTAACGACCCGATACTTAATAAACTGATTGATCAAGCGCTTAGTCATAACTTTAACTTACTAGCTGCTTATGACAGGCTGGCACAAGCCAGAGCCATCGCCAAAAAATCCGGTGCCGAACTAACACCTCAATTAAATGGTTCATTTACTTCGACTCGGAAAATTGTAGAAACCACCTCAGGGCGTAGCACCATAGATGAATTTTCCGCTGGATTTGCAGCCAGTTATGAGCTGGATCTATGGGGGCGTATTCGTTCAGGTATGCATGCAGCCGAGCTGGATGAAAGCGCCGCGCATGAAGACATTCAGATTGCAGTCATCGCATTGAGCGCTGAAATCACTAGCACTTGGTACAAACTAATAGACCAACGACTACAGTCTGCTTTGCTAGATAAACAGATTAAAATCAACCAGGATAATGTCAATATACTCAGCACTCGATTTAACCTAGGACAAGCAAGAGCAGCCGATGTTTTTCAGCAAAAACAGCTACTACAATCAACAATAGGCGATAAAACAACGGTTACTGCTAATATTAAAAGCTTTGAATATCAATTAGCCTCACTACTTGGTAAACCAGTCAATAGCTTGATAATACCTGAAAAAAAGCAGTTCCCATTACTACCCCCCAAACCAAATACTGGTTTAAGCAGTGAACTAATACAACGCCGACCCGATATTCGAAAAGCCTATTTAAAAATTCAGGCAGCCGATCAACGTATTGCCTCGGCAATTGCCGATCGTTTCCCTAAAATCAGTCTGTCCGCCAGCTTTAACAGTAGTTCACCAGACTTGCATAATCTGTTTAATAACTGGCTGGCAACCATGGCCGGGAATCTAGTTCTTCCTATTATTGATGGACACAGAAGGATTGCTGAAGTGGAGCGGAATCAAGCTATTTTTTCTGAAACAGTTAATCAATATGGTTCTATAATTCTAAATGCCGTACAGGAAGTAGAAACAGCTCTAATACAAGAACAACAGCAATTTCTTTTGCTCGACAATCTAGATCAACAGCTCACATTATCCAGACTAGCCAATGAGCAGATACAGCTCCGCTATAGATACGGTGGAATGGATTTTTTACGTGTTTTGTCAGCGCGCCTTAATTTGCAAACACTGGAGCGCACACGTATTCGTGCTGAGCGAGAACTGATTGATTTTCGGATTAATCTCTACAAAGCTTTGGCTGGCGGCTGGTCACTCAAAGTACCCGCCCAACAAACACCTGAAAACCTTATCAAAGAAAATATATGATGCCCAATCACTTGCCAGAAATATTTCTAAGAAACCGACGAAGTATCATCATTGCACTCATTATCATCTGTGTGGCTGGTTTGTTATCTGCTTACTGGCTATCAAACAGACCCAGAGCACCTAAGGTTAATAGAAAGGTTATTACTCCACAAGTCACCACCCTATCAATTAAAGTCATTGATCACCCGACCACTATTTTTGCTATGGGCAATGTTATTCCCTCGCAAAGTGTCAACCTGACCTCACGTATCAGCGGTATGGTTATAGAAATCGGGGATAATTTTATAGAAGGCGGTTTGCTCAAGAAAGGTGAAAAAATTGTTCAATTAGACCCGACCGACTTTCGTTTAATCATCCAGCAAAAACAAAGTGATCTGGCTCAAGCTGAATTTAATCTCAAACTGGAACAGGGACAACAAGCTATTGCCCGCCGTGAATTTCAGTTATTAGGTGGCGGCCAGTTAAGTGAACAGGAAGCAGAACTGGTGCTACGAAAACCGCATTTAAAAGCAGCTGCAAATAAAGTGCTGGCAGCAAAAGCAGTTCTGCAACAAGCCAAATTAGATCTGCAACGGACACTAACTTTGTCACCATTTAATGCCATTATTCTGGATCGTAACGCCAATATAGGCTCATGGATCTCCACTTTTTCCACCGGCACACCCTTGGCTAAATTGGTTGGTATCGATAGTTTCTGGATTGATGCTTCCTTACCTATGGATAAACTTAAGTGGCTGTCTATTCCAGGAATTAGTACGAAGCCTGCTTCCGAGGTTAAAGTCAGCTACGACAGTGCATGGGGAACAGGTATTTATCGAACAGCAACTGTTAAACGTTTAAAAGCAGAGGTAGAACCCTCTGGACGTATGGCTAAGTTAATCATTGAAGTGGATGATCCATTAAGCCAAAAAGCAGCCAATAAAAACGCCCCACCCTTAGTGCTTGGTACATTTGTAAGGGTCGCTATCACAGGACATACCTTACATGATGTTATTGCATTACCCGAAAGTACTTTACATGACGGACGCTATCTGTGGCTGGTTGATCAACAACAGGTTTTGATTGTTAAGGAAGTTAAGCCTGTGTGGGTAGAACAAGGCATGATTTACCTGTCAAAGCAACAATTACCAGAACATGTACAGGTTATTACTAGCAATTTGTCCACGCCTGTAGCCGGTATGCAAATACGTACAGTCAATCCTACTCAACCCTAAGTTAAAAATACGGTATGCAAACCTCTCATTCTTTTTCAGTTAAAGGTCCTGTTGACTGGATGGCTAATAATGCGGTGACAGCTAATTTGATTATGATTGCCTGTATTTTCGGTGGTTATTTATTTATACAAAACATTAAGCAAGAAGTGTTTCCGCAGTTCCAAATTGATGCCGTCAAAATCAGTGTCGCCTACCCCGGTGCCAGCCCAGA
>DAOVVZ010000194.1:0-4438 GCA_030636915.1 Methylomarinum sp.
TGAAAATGATCAGGAGCTACAGGCTATAAAACAGTGTCTCGATGCAACACAAAGTCCAATAGAAACACAGCAAGAAGCCGCATGTTGTTATACACGTTCAGATAAACACTGGGTAACTGATCCACAAGGCATTGCTTGGGAATCTTTTCATTCATTAAACGAGATCCCAACCTTTAATGATCAAAAAGCATCTTCAGATGGGGAGAATCCATTTGCTTGTTGTCCTGCACCAAAAGAACAGATAGAGCCTAAAAAGTCATCGTGTTGTGGATAATTAAAGCTCAGGAAATTATAAAGATATTACCTGAATCCATGGTTTTTATGTGAATTTAGGTGTTACAAGTTAATTAAAAAATTAGGATTATCATGTTAAATGTTTTTGTTATCTGTACCGGCAATTCTTGTCGTAGTGTTATGGGTGAAGCTTTATTCAATCATTTGGGGCAGGGGCGTATTAAAGCTTTTTCTGCGGGTAGTCATCCTATAGGTAGAATAAATGCAGGTGCATTGGCTACATTGCAACGCCATGATTTACCGGTTGAAGGCTATAAAAGCCAGTCTTGGGAAGACTTTGAAGACCAGGCTATGGATGTTGTTCTTACCGTTTGTGACAACGCGGCTGGCGAAACCTGTCCTGTTTATTTGAGTAAAGCAGTTCAAGCGCATTGGGGGGTATTTGATCCTGGTCATGTTGAAGGCTCGGAAGAAGAAAAAATTGCAGCTTTTGAAGAAGCATTTGGAATATTGACGTTGCGCGTCAAAAAAATGCTGGCGTTGCCTTTAGAAACAATGTCTCCTGAAGAAATGGCTGTTGAACTTAACAGTATTGGCAAACTGACTGCTTAAGCCAACGAGGATAAAAACATGACTGAAAAACAACATGACATGGGCGTTTTCGAGCGTTATCTAACAGTGTGGGTAGGATTGTGTATAGGCGCAGGTATTCTGCTAGGGGCTTTTGCGCCAGAATTTGCTAAAACCTTAGATGGCATGAGTATTAATGTTAATAATGCCCCTGTTGTATCTATTCCTATCGCTGTTTGTTTGTTTTTTATGATGTATCCGATCATGGTGAAAATTGATTTTGCCGAGGTAGTAAAAGCGGGTAAAAGTATTAAACCTGTGACGCTGACCTTAATTGTCAACTGGGCTATCAAGCCTTTTACCATGTATGCCATTGCATATTTTTTTCTGGGTATGCTGTTTCAACAGCTAATCGGTACTGATGCGGTTGATTTGGTTAAAATGCCGTTTGGTTTGGATTTGCCCGTTGGTAGTCACTATGGTTCTGGTACGGTAGTGATGCAAGAAGGCGTAAAAATGCTGTCGGTGCCGTTGTGGCGTAGCTATCTTGCTGGTTGTATTTTGCTGGGCGTGGCACCTTGTACTGCAATGGTGCTGGTCTGGGGCTATTTAGCCAAAGGCAATGCCGGGCATACGTTAGTGATGGTCGCCATCAACTCTCTAATCATGTTGTTATTGTATGGCGTAATTGGTGGATTCTTGTTAGGTATTGGTCAATTACCTGTGCCTTGGCAGGCTTTGTTACTCTCCATTTGTATTTATGTTGCGCTGCCTTTATTTGCAGGATACTTTTCCAGAAAATGGGTTATTGCAGTTAAAGGCCTGGATTGGTTTGAACAGAAGTTTTTGCATATCTTGACGCCAATCACCATTATTGCCTTGTTACTAACGCTGATCTTGCTGTTCTCATTTAAAGGTGACGTGATTATTGAAAATCCATTAACTATTTTGTGGATTGCTATTCCATTAACTTTGCAGACGCTGTTGATTTTTGCGGTAACCTATGTGGCTGCAAAATTTTGGGGGTTTTCTTACGAAAACGCAGCACCTTCTGCGTTAATCGGAGCTTCTAATCATTTTGAAGTAGCCATTGCCACGGCCGTGATGTTGTTCGGACTGTCATCAGGTGCTGCTTTGGCAACTGTTGTTGGAGTGCTTATTGAAGTGCCATTAATGCTGGCATTGGTGGGGTTTTGTAAGAGAACAAAAAATTGGTTTCCGAGTTAAATAGGTTAGCGGACTTCAGTCCGCTTTAAATGTTATCACCGTATCATCATGGCAGTGTGAAATCTGCCTTTCAAAGGCTAATTTTATATAGTGGTTAATTTGCCGGATAAAGCTTTTGATTACTTATTCTCATAAGGTTATTTGTTATAAGTTATAATTTGCGGTTATTTTAGATTAACCATAAGATTCACCAGAATGTCCGAATTACTTTCAGAAATGCGACGTCGTCGCACCTTCGCAATAATATCTCATCCTGACGCAGGAAAGACCACAATTACCGAAAAACTATTGCTTTTCGGTGGTGCTATTCAGCTTGCCGGTTCTGTAAAAGGCCGTAAGGCAGCGCGTCATGCTACCTCTGATTGGATGGAAATGGAAAAAGAACGGGGGATTTCGGTAACAACCTCGGTGATGCAGTTTGAGCATAATGACTGTGTTCTTAATCTGCTGGATACACCAGGGCATGAGGATTTCTCTGAAGATACCTACAGAACCTTAACGGCAGTGGATTCAGCTTTAATGGTGATTGACGTTGCTAAAGGGGTAGAGAACCGAACCATTAAATTAATGGAAGTGTGTCGATTAAGAACGACCCCTATTTTAACTTTTATTAATAAGCTGGATAGGGAAGGGAAAGATCCTATTGAATTGTTGGATGAAGTTGAAACTATTTTAGATATTAAATGTGCTCCGATGACTTGGCCTATCGGTATGGGCAAACGCTTTAAAGGGGTTTATCACCTTTATAAAAATGAAGTGCTGTTATTTAGTGCGCAACATGCGGGGAAAATTGTTGAAGCAGAAGTAATTAAAGGACTTGATAATCCTAAGCTGGATGAATTGCTGGGTGATCAGGCGGAAGAGCTGAGAGAAGAGATTGAATTAGTTCAAGGTGCAAGCCATGAATTTGATTTAGATGATTATTTAAAAGGTGAGTTGACGCCTGTATTTTTTGGTTCGGCAATTAATAACTTTGGCATTATTGAGTTATTAGATGCATTTGCTGAATATGCACCATCACCTAAGCCTCGGATGGCTGAACAACGTGAAGTTTCACCTGAAGAAGATAAATTTTCTGGTTTTATCTTTAAAGTGCAAGCCAATATGGACCCTTCTCATCGAGATAGAATTGCTTTTTTACGGGTTTGTTCGGGTGTTTTTGATAAAGGCATGAAAGTAAATCATGTACGTTTGGGTAAAAATATTCAGGTAAGTAGCGCAATTACCTTTCAGGCGGATTCACGTAAAAGCGTTGAAATTGCTTATCCAGGCGATATTATTGGCTTGCATAACCATGGCACTATTACCGTAGGTGATACTTTTACCCAGGGTGAGACGCTTAAGTTTGGTGGGATTCCATTTTTTGCTCCCGAATTATTTCGTCGCGTGGTATTAAAAGATCCGTTACGTGCAAAAGCATTGAAGAAAGGTTTGGTGCAGCTGACTGAAGAAGGTGCAACACAGTTATTTAAGCCATTGAAAAATAATGATTTAATACTGGGTGCTGTTGGTGTATTACAGTTTGATGTGACCGCGCACAGGCTTAAAAGTGAATACAATGTTGAATGTGTTTACGATAATATTGCAATTAATACCGTGCGTTGGGTCAGTGCTGAAGATCCCAAGATGTTAGAAGAATTCAAAAAGAAAGCCTTTGAAAACTTGGCTGAAGATGGTGGTGGTTATCTGGTCTATTTGGCAACTAGCCGCGTTAATTTACAGTTAACTGAAGAGCGCTGGCCGGATATTGTTTTTAGTTCTACCCGAGAATTGTAATAATTGATTTTTAGCGTTAAAAAATGAGCTAAAAATACTGTTTAATTGTAATTTTAGCTCTTTGTCGTGTTTAAGGGATAAAGCATTTTCTGACGAAATGATAGATTTGTAGATTGAATATCTCTTGTGTTAAAGGGAAATGAAACTGAGGCTGTATAGAAATGAAAGTATTAGTGGTTGATGATAGTAAAGTAATACGGATGTTGGTTGCTGAATGTGTTACCTCTCTGGGACATGAGATTATCTATGCAGTAAATGGTGAAGAGGCTATAGCATGTATTAAAGATGATGAGATAGACCTGGTGTTAATGGATGTGGAAATGCCGGGTAAAAATGGTTTTGATACCACGCTTGCCATCAGGACTCTGGATACTAATGACTGGTTTCCGATTATTTTTCTTACCACTAAAGATGATGATGAATCCTTTGCTAATGGTATTTTAGCGGGGGGCGATGCCTACATGCATAAGCCAATTAATACTTTGCGTCTACAGTTAACCATTACAGCAATGGAACGTATTTATGAAATGCGGAAAAAATTGCAGTCAGCGCAAAGCAAATTGTTAGAGGTCAATAAGCAACTGGAAAGGTTGGCTACCTATGATCAATTAACAGGGTTGGCTAATCGACA
>DAOVVZ010000401.1:0-2790 GCA_030636915.1 Methylomarinum sp.
ATAGCGCGCCAGTCTTAGAAAAAGCCATTGCAGAAAAGGCAGGCTTAGGCTGGATTGGTAAACATTCTAATGTGATTAATCGTAAAGCCGGATCTTGGTTTTTTTTAGGCGAAATTTATACCGACATCCCTCTTCCAGCGGATCAAAAAGCCACAGAACATTGCGGAAAATGTAAGGCCTGTATCGACATTTGCCCAACACAAGCCATTGTCGCACCTTATCAAGTGGATGCTCGGCGTTGTATTTCCTATTTAACCATAGAGCTTCATGGCTCTATTCCTGATCATTTACGCAGTTCAATCGGAAATAGAATTTATGGTTGCGATGATTGTCAGCTGATCTGCCCCTGGAATCGCTTTGCTAAACTTACCACAGAAAAAGACTATAACCCGCGCCATAATCTGAATAATGTGCAATTAACCGAGCTATTTAGCTGGACTGAAGATCAGTTTTTAAAAAACATGGAGGGCTCGGCGATTAGGCGTATAGGTTATACCCGCTGGCTAAGAAATATTGCCGTGGCACTGGGTAACAGTACCCCCTCTGAACAAACCATAAACGCGTTATTAGACAAACAATCTAATACATCAGATATAGTAAGAGAGCATGTAAGCTGGGCTTTAGAGCAATTAAAATTATAGGACTGACTTCTTATACCAATCCCAATAAATAATCACTGTAATAGTCGTCATTCCCGAAATCTTTAATCGGGAATCCATGCGCACACTATAGATTCCTGCTAAGAGCATGCAGGAATGACGATTTCTCTTAGGTATATGAGTTTAAGTATAAATATATTAGGATTGGTATTAGTTATTTTTTATAAAAGCATCAAGCAATTCAAATTGATAAAGACCGGCAAAAATCATTATCTGAACAAATACAGAAATCCAGAAATAAAGCACAAATAACATGACTTTAACCGGCATTTCAGATTTTTTAGAATGACTAAAGAACCAACCTACAAAAGTTGATATAAACAGCACAACGATTAAACCTATAATAGTACTACTCATTTTAATCCCTTGGTGCAGGTGGTGCTAAAACTTGTCTTGAACCATTACCTTCTGGTGCGCTAACTACACCCGCCGCCTCCATATCTTCTATCATTCTGGCTGCACGGTTATAACCCACTTTAAAACGTCTTTGCACACTGGATATTGAGGCTTTTCTTGATTCTGTCACAAACATAACCGCTTCATCATATAAAGCATCCATTTCTGCATCAACGCCCCCTTCTGCCACAGTTTCACCCATATCAGAGCGTTCCTGGGTTATTTCTTCTAAATAATTTGCCGGTGCAGTTTTCTTAAGGAATTCAACCACTTTATGTACTTCATGATCATCAACAAAAGCACCATGTGCTCTTATAGGAATACTGGTTCCTGAAGGTAAAAACAGCATATCACCATTGCCTAGTAAGGTTTCCGCTCCCCCTTGGTCAAGAATGGTTCTCGAATCAATCCGAGAAGATACTTGAAAAGAAATACGTGTTGGCACATTAGCTTTAATCAATCCAGTTAATACATCAACCGAAGGACGCTGTGTCGCCAACACCAAATGTATCCCTGCCGCCCTTGCTTTTTGTGCCAAACGGGCAATGAGTTCTTCAACCTTTTTACCAACTATCATCATCATATCGGCTAATTCATCAATGACAATAACTATACTAGGTAATGTGGTTAATACAGGGAATGACTCACCCTCTTCCAAAGGTTCTGTTAATTGAAATAAAGGATCACGAATTGGTTCCCCCTTCTCTTCTGCCTCTTTAATCAACTGATTAAACCCCGCTAAATTACGCACCCCCACTTTAGACATTAACTTATAACGTCTTTCCATTTCTGCAACAGCCCAGCGCAATGCATTTTGGGCATCCTTCATATCCGTTACCACGGGTGTTAATAAGTGAGGAATACCTTCATAGACAGATAGCTCCAACATTTTGGGGTCTATCATTATCATCCGCACTTCTTCTGGTGTTGCTTTATAAAGCAAACTCAAAATCATGGTGTTAATTGCCACTGATTTACCTGAACCTGTGGTACCGGCAACCAAAGCATGAGGCATTTTTCCAAGGTCGGCCACAACTGCCTCACCTGCAATATCTTTACCCATAGCAAATGTTAATTTTGATTTAGCCTTATCAAAATCTTTTGTGTCAATCAAATCCCTTAAAGACACCATTTCTCGCTCTTGATTAGGAATTTCCAAACCTATCACTGACTTACCTTGAATTACCTCAACAATGCGCACACTGGTAACCGACAAGCCTCGCGCAATATCTTTAGATAAACCGCTGATCCGACTTACTTTTATACCCGCGGCTAAATTTAATTCAAAACGTGTAATAACAGGCCCAGGGTGTACAGCGACAACTTCTACAACCAAATTAAAGTCCTGCAATACATCCTCTACACGACGTGAGATTTCTTCTAAATCAGTTTCTGAATAGCCTTTTACTTTAACTATTCGCTTATCAAGTAACTCTAAAGGGGGTAACTGTCCTTCATATGCATCCATATCAAACGGTTTCTCAAACAAGTCTATCTGCTTTTCTTTAACCGCTTTTTTACTCTTTTCAATGATATTGATAACAGGTGCAATTTTTGATTTTTCTTTTTTTAAAGCCTTGGGAGCATCAACTCGTTGAGGCTTTTCTTTTTTAACTTTTGACTCCATTGCCTGCTGATCTCTATAAGCATCATAGAGAGATAACACCCACCGATAAAACTTACTACAGGCAGTTAGAGTATATTTACCTACAAAATCGAGCAAGGAAACCCATGA
>DAOVVZ010000034.1:0-8014 GCA_030636915.1 Methylomarinum sp.
CACCTTGCTGCTCTAGCCTTTCAGTTACAGTGCTGGCTTTAATATCAGATCCTGAAACCTTATATCTCAAATTTGACAGAACTTCCGCAATACCACTCATTCCGGTACCGCCTATGCCAACAAAATGTATTTTCTCTATATGTCCTAAACCCTTAATTGGGTTTCTCCGTTCTGTCCTGTTCATTTTTTTGCTTCCTGAATGCATATATCTGACACAACAACTGTTGCATCTAATTTTGCTTTATTTTTTGCCGCCAAACACATTTCTCTTATTGAGCCTTTAACATCTTGAATCGCCTTTAATAAGGATAATTCATTTAAATCAGGCTGCTTCAATAAAATACCTGCTCCAGCATCCACTAAATAATGAGCATTAGCTGTTTGATGATCATCAATTGCATGAGGTAAAGGAATAAATATTGCGGGCAATCCTGCCGCTGCTACTTCACTCACTGTCATTGCTCCAGAGCGACAAATAATCATATCCGCCCATTGATAAGCTGATGCCATATCATCTATAAATTCAACTGCTTGTGCATTGATCAATAATTTTTCATAATTCTCAAAAACGGCTTTAAACATAGCCTTTCCTGTTTGATGCCTTATCTCTACTCTATCTAAACCCTTCACTGCGACGGGAACAATATCATTTAAGATCTTTGCTCCTTGGCTTCCTCCAACAACCAGAATACGAAGATCTCTTTCTAGCGCTTCATTCCAAATTTCTTTTTCTTTGGAATCTAAAAATTCAGTTCTTAACGGGTTGCCAGTAAATAAGGCATTTATATCCTGAGAAAAGCTTTCAGGAAATGCTTGTAATACTTTATTTGCTTTTTTCATCAACAACCTGTTGGTCGTACCGGGTACTCTATTTTGCTCATGAATCACTAATGGAATACCCATTAATTTAGCCACTAAACCACCTGGGCCCGCAACATATCCACCAAAACCTAAAACCACATCTGGTTTACGTTTAAAAAAAATACTGAACGCCTGAAAAAATGATTTAACTAATAACAAAGCACTTTTAATTTTTGCACCAATGCCCTTACCTCTTAAACCTGCAACGGCCAACCAATCTATTTCTATATTATTTTCTGGCACAACGCGGCTTTCCATACCTCGCTTGGTTCCTAACCAGCTACCACCCCCACCACTCTTGTCCCGACACTAAGCACCGTCACGTGCTGGAAACACGGGCCCACGCGGACCTCCTGCCATAATTATTATGCGTTGACCCATTCTGACCTTCTTCTTGGCATGTTTTTTTGTTTTTCAATAATTTCACTATGCACGCGAAACAATAATGCCATAGCGGCACACATGGTGATCATACTTCCGCCACCGTAACTCATTAACGGTAGTGTTAACCCTTTGGTTGGTAAAATCCCCATATTAACGCCCATATTGACAAAGGCCTGAAACCCAAACCAAATACCCAAACCATATGCAACAAATGCAGCAAACTTTTCTTCTGCTTGTTCCGCCTTTACCGCAATCTTAAATGTGTGCCACAACAACAAAGTGAATAAACTAATCACCGTTAACACACCAACTAAACCAAGTTCTTCAGCCAATACTGAAAATAAAAAATCAGTATGTGCTTCTGGCAAATAAAATAACTTTTGAATGCCGCTACCTAAACCGACACCAAATATTTCACCTCGCCCAAATGACATCAATGCCTGTACCAATTGAAACCCGGTATTTTGTGCATCGGCCCAAGGATCTATAAACCCCGTCACTCTAGCCCACCGATAAGGCGAGAAATACACTAATAGCATTCCTAATACCACAACAACGGCTATCAAAATAAGAAACTGCCATAAACGTGCACCACTTAAATACATAATACCCATGGCTATAATCAAAAGAACCACAGCCGAGCCAAAATCAGGCTCTAGTAATAACAAAAAACAAGCTATTGAAAATAACAATAACGGTTTCACCAAGCCATAAGTTGATTCCTGAACATGCTCCTGATGCCTCGTCACATACCCTGCCATATATACCACTGAAATAAACTTTACAATCTCAGACACTTGCACCCGGAATCCCAACAACGAAATCCACCGAGTACTACCATTAACCTTGACGCCTATTCCAGGAATTAATACAAAAACCAGTAACGCCAACCCAGCAATAAACAACCAAGGCCCTATTTTTTCCCATATTTTTAAGGGAACACATGCAACCCCTATTGCCACAACAAGTGCTATTACAATATGCATCAGCTGCTTGACAGGGTAATACAAACTGTCACTTGCTACTTTCTCACCTAAATGTAACGATGCTGAAGTAACCATCAGATAACCGATAACTAATAAACTGCTACAAATAAACAGCAAAAAGTAATCCAAGTGGAATACAAGCTTTTGGCCGTTTAATTTTTCTTTCATGCTGCCAAATCCAATACAGCTGCAGTAAATTTATCCCCTCTTTCTTGATAGTTCTTATACTGATCTATACTTGCGCAAGCCGGACTTAACAAAACACTGTCACCATCCTCAGCCAGCTTGGCTGCAATTTGCACCGCCTCTTTCATGCTGCTTACTCTGTATGAGGGAACACAACCATTGATTGCCGTGTCTATCTTGTCTGCATCTTTCCCTACCAAGACCACAAACCTGGTCTTTTCGCTAACAACTGGAATCAACTCTTTCATATCAGCGCCTTTGGCGTCGCCACCGGCAATCAGGATTACCTTTCTTTGATAACCTTCTAATGCGGCTATACATGCACCAACATTGGTTGCTTTAGAATCATTAATCCAAGTGACTCCATTTAATTTTGCAACCTTCTGCATTCGATGACTTAATCCTTTAAATTGACACAATGCATTACACATCGCCTCCATTTTTAAATTTACTGCTGTTCCAATCGCTAATGCAGCTAATGCATTTGCCACATTATGCAAACCTTCAAGAGGTAAATCTGCTTGAGGCATTAACGCCTGATTCTCATTCATTAACCACATTTCACCCAGATATTTTTCTAAGTGAAAACCGACAGACTCGTGCACAGAAAATCGTAGTATTTCTCTACCCATTTCAACCATTGCTTTAACCGCAGGGTCATCTTCATTCACAACCATCATTCCATTTCCAGAAAAAACATTTTGTTTTTCCTTAGCATACCCCTCGATACCATCATGACGATCCATATGATCGGCAGATACATTCAGCACTGTTGCAACCGTTGCATTTAGTACCGATGTCCTTTCCAATTGAAAACTTGAAAGTTCTATGACATATAATTCAACTGTTTCATCCAGCAGATCTAACGCAGGTATTCCCAAATTCCCACCGATTGCTGTTTTTATGCCACTGACATTTCCCATCGCACCCAGCATTGTTGTCACAGTACTTTTACCATTCGATCCTGTAATGGCAACAACAGGTGCTTTAGTTGAACAAGCAAACAAATCAATATCACTAACCAGTCTCACACCTGATAAAACCGATTTTTGAATCGATTCTTCTTGTAATGAAACACCTGGACTTACCACTAAATGCGTTGCCACCTCAAAAGCCGCTTTATCAAAGCCTCCTGTAAAAACTGGCGTATCAGGATACTCTTCCAATAAGGCATCGTTCAAAGGCGGCTTGTCTCTACTGTCAATGACAGCAAATGGAATAGCCTGTTGATGCAAAAATTTTGCTACAGAAAAACCTGTCTTACCCAACCCAACAACTAATACCTTTGAATTCTGATTCAAAGACAATTGTGTGTTTAAAGAGTCTAAAATAGTTTCTCTGTCCATAGTTATCTTAATTTTAAAGTTGCCAAACCAATTAATACTAAAATCACAGTAATAATCCAAAAACGCACAATAATTCTTGGCTCTGGCCAGCCTTTTAACTCATAGTGATGATGTATGGGCGCCATTAAAAACACCCGTTTTCCTCGCCATTTATAGGAAACCACCTGAATAATAACCGAGATTGTTTCAACAACAAAAACCCCACCCATAATCATTAACACAATTTCTTGGCGTACCAGAACAGCTAAAATACCTAGAGCAGCACCTAATGCCAACGCCCCCACATCGCCCATAAAGACCATTGCAGGATAAGCGTTAAACCATAAGAACCCTAAACCAGCACCTATCAGCGCCGCACAAAAGACAATCAGTTCGCCGGACTCGGGCAAGTAAGGAATCGCCAAATAGTCTGCAAAACTTGCATGTCCTGATAAATAAGCAAAAATACCCAAAGCCGCAGCAACCATAACTGTTGGCATAATTGCCAAACCATCCAAACCATCGGTTAAATTAACTGCATTACTTGAACCAACAATGACTAAATAAGTAACAACAATATATGCCCAGCCCATATCAATCATGACATCTTTAAAAAAAGGCACTATAAATTGTGTTTCTGCGGCCACTTCTGCCGTCATATATAAAAAGACACCCGCACTTAAAGCAATTGCTGATTGCCAAAATAATTTCGCTTTTGCCGATAAACCATCACTATTGCCTTGCATGACTTTTCTATAATCATCAACAAAACCCACCACACCATGCCCTAATGTGACTAACAGCACCACCCAGACATAGCGATTTTCAAGGTCTGCCCAAAGCAGTGTACTTATTGCAATTGCAACCAGTATTAAGGCTCCACCCATTGTTGGCGTTCCTGCCTTTTCATAATGGCTTTCCGGACCTTCTTCTCTAATTGATTGCCCGATCTTTTTTCTAGTTAATTTCCTAATCATTACCGGCCCGATAATGAATGAGATAATTAATGCTGTTAACGCACCTAAAATAGCTCGCAATGTCAGGTATTGAAACACCCGAAAACCGCTATCATAATTCATTAAATAATCTGCTAAATAAAGTAACATCGTTTTCCTTTATTTCCTGAAATCTGTAACTAATGCTGCCACAACATTTTCCATTTTTTGAGCACGAGAGCCTTTAACTAATACACTCTCATTACCGGTTAATTGTTTTTTTAACTCAGCTATCAACTGGGCTTGGTCAGTAAAAAAATCCGCACCATCACCAAATGCATTTGCGGTAAATTCTGCATCCGCCCCTATCGTTAATAAGCGATCTACATTCATTGATTTAATTAATTCACCTAACTCTTTATGTATTATCTTACTATCAACACCCATCTCACCTAATGCACCAAGCACAACCCATGACTCACCCTGGCACTGTGTCAACACATCCAACGCCACCTTCACCGAACTAGGATTAGCATTATATGTATCATCAATAACAAGATCGCCATGCGCGCCAACTAAGGGCTGCAATCGACCTTGAACTGGCTTTAAATATTCCAGTCCCTGTTTAATCTGTTGCAATCCTACACCTACACTCAAACAACTTGCTGCCGCTGCCAGCGCATTTACAACATTATGTTGTCCAGCCAACTTTAACTGTATTGCCACCTCATCAGTAGCAGTTGATAGGGTAAATTGCGTGAAAAATTCATTATTTTCTACTCTTACCAAAATCGCGTGGGCATTAATATCTGCCGTTTTATCCAAGCCAAAAGAAAGCACCTGTCTATCACCCGCTATATCTGACCATAAGGGGTAAAAGTCATCATCCTTATTCAGTACTGCAATACCTGTAGCACTTAGCCCTTCAATAATCTCACCTTTTGCTCTGGCAACCCCTTCAAGACTACCAAAACCTTCTATATGTGCAGCTCCCACATTAGTAATTACTGCAACATCCGGCTGCGCGTAATGACTGCTATATTTTATTTCACCTAGATGATTTGCACCCATTTCCACCACTGCGTATTGATGTTTCTGCTGCAATTTCAACAAAGTCAGAGGGACACCAATATCATTATTTAAATTACCTTTGGTAAAATGTACTTTAGCGTTAACCGCTAAAATAGCTGCAATCATTTCCTTTACTGTGGTTTTTCCATTACTTCCTGTTACCGCAATAGTTTTTACATCTGACTGGTTTTTCCAGGCAGATGCCAATTCAGCTAATGCTTTGTGTGTATCCTTAACCACAATTTGAGGTAATTGTGTTTCTAGCTCATACTCAACTAATACCGCTCCAGCACCTGCTTTTTCAGCTTGCTCTATAAAAGCATGACCATCAAAATTCTGACCTTTTATAGCTATATATAAGTCGCCCTTTAATAATGTTCGCGTATCTATACTGACTGATACTATTGCCAGGTCTTTCCCAACTAAATAGCCCTTTGTAAAACTTGCAACTTCACTCAACAACATTTGCATTGTTTAATTATCCCTATTTAACAAAGCTTCTTTTACAGTCATCTGATCACTAAAATAGGTCTTAACGCCCTTAATATCCTGATAGTCCTCATGCCCTTTACCGGCAATTACAATACAATCATTTTTATCGGCTTTTTTAATCACTGTATGTATCGCCTGCTCTCTATTTTCAATAACGTCATAACTTTTACCCAAACAACCAGTCACAATGTCACCAATAATCTGTTCCGGACTTTCAAAGCGAGGGTTGTCATTGGTGATAATCACCTGATCAGCAAATTTCTCTGCGACAGCACCCATTAGTGCACGCTTACCTTTATCTCTATTGCCACCACAACCAAAAACCACACTCAGTTTCTGCCCGCTATATTTTCTTAGCCCTAACAACACTTTCTCTAGTGCATCTGGTGTATGCGCATAATCTACAAACACAAACGGCTGGCCATCAACTCCACCAAAACCTTCCATTCGTCCTGAAACTGGCTGCAATTTAGCGACCTTACTGGCAACATTCTGCAATGAATAGCTTTGTGCCAATAACACGGTGATGACCGCTAGAATATTATCTAGATTAAAATCACCGACAATTTTTGTCTGTATTAATGCCCTCTGACCTTTCCAACAAACAACGAACTGAATGCCATTTAAACTAAAGACAACCTCATCCGCTATCACGTTTTCTGCTAAAGCCATTTCCTTAGCTGTCGCACTAAAGGCCCAGCGCTTTGCTTTTTTATTTGCAACTGATAAAAACTGTTCACTATTTTCATCATCACTATTAACCACAACAAACTCTAATTCAGGCCGTTTAAACAAAGCTAACTTAGCCTGTAAATACTCAGCCATAGTTTCGTGATAATCCAAATGATCACGGCTTAAATTTGTAAACACAGCACCTTTAAAATTAACTGCATTAACTCGTCCTTGCTCTAGACCATGTGATGAAACCTCCATCACCACTGTCTGTTTTTTTAAGGTCACAAAATCAGCCAGTATTTCTTGAACAGCGAAAGCATCCGGCGTGGTATTAAGCGTTTCGTTTAATACCTCATTTATGCCCCAGCCCAATGTCCCTATCACTCCACATTCAGGTATAAGCTGCAACAAAAACTGACTACAGGTTGTTTTACCATTGGTACCAGTTACCCCAATCACATCCAGTTTTTTAGAAGGTGATTGATAAAAACGATCAGCAATACATCCCAGCTTTGAGTTTAAATCAGTCACTGCCAGTAAATAACTATTTAGCAGACTAAAATCAAATATCTCACTGCCGGATGGATCATAAACAATCGCAACAGCACCTTTTTTTTGCGCCTGTTCTGCAAATACCAGTCCATGCTGTAAAGCACCGGCAACTGCAAAAAAAACAAATCCGCGTTCAACTTTTCGGCTATCTAGCGCTATGCCTTTAACCTCAACTGCTTTAACAACTGTTGATGGAGCATCAAGCAAGCCATCTAATAATTTCGTTAACTTCATTTGCTTGTCGTTAGCAATACCGGCATAGTATCTTCCTTATCAGGTGCGACACCATATACCCTCAAAGCTCCCGCCATAACCTTTGCAAACACGGGGGCTGCAACCAAGCCACCATAATATTTTCCTGCACTTGGCTCATCAACCATCACCGCAATAACAAAGCGAGGATTGCTTACTGGTGCCAACCCCACAAAAACTGCTAAATAGCGATCTTCAGCATAACCACCTGCTATTGCTTTTTTTACTGTGCCTGTTTTTCCTGCCACTCTATATCCATCAACCCTTGCTTTATAAGCTGTGCCATCCTTTTTGA
>DAOVVZ010000007.1:0-13234 GCA_030636915.1 Methylomarinum sp.
AAATGGCATCTTTTTTACTCTCATATTTATTAATGTGTTTATTATTTCAATTCCATCAGCGTTAATTTTCCAGAATAAAAAGCGCCAGTATCTATAAAGTTAGTATTAGCTATTATTTTAATTTCTGAATCTGGTGTGTGCCCGTGATATGTTTTATAAATAAAATCAACCCCATCCTGCTCTTTATCCATAATCCAGCTACGAGACCAAAGCATTATTTTTATATCCTTTTCGCCTGGTTTAACAGCGTTTCTCCAATCAACACTAGGCGGTTGGGCATGACATATTCCTATGTCACCGTTTTTAGTTTCCACGGTGATTGAATAGGGAACGCTTTCCCTAACGCGGAAAGCAAGGTCAGATAATTCGTCACCATTGACACTCAAAGACCATTCGCCGCCATTCATAAGCCATAAATTAGGACTTTCATTATCAAGAACGACTGATAACATCATATCCTCATGGTTGCCTTGTACTGGGAAAAACCAAGGTTCATGTATCAATTTTAAACACTCTAAACTTTTAGAGCCGCGGTCAATTAAATCTCCGACGGAAAACAAGCGATCTATTTTTTTATCGAACCCAAATTCATACATTTTATCCATCAATAAATCATAACAACCATGTAAATCGCCAATAATATAATCTTTGCCTTTTTTATTTTTCTCATATTTTTTATGTAAATTCATAAATTACCTCTATTCCTTTCTTGGTTTTGTCGAATCTCAACTTCAATATTCAATTTGCTTCTGTATTGATAATAATCAAGAGAACCAGGGTTTGAATAATTATGCTTTTTCGCCCATTCCCATAATTTATCGTCTTCACGCGGGATAATTTCCCATGGTTGTTTTGTTTTTTTGTTTTCAGGTAATGGGGATCCTATTTCGCCAATATACTGATTGAATTTTTCAGCATTAAATAATGTTGCTGGCCTGATGTACTGTTTCATCTCCGGATCGTTCTGCCATTCCAAAATCTTACGTTCAATGACATCGATTATGTCTTGCTCTGTATGACCTTCTTTTAATCGCGCTCTGAGAAATTTTAGGTTCGATTCTACGGGTTTGAATTTTTTACCTGATTTAGAATTTAATATGTCGAGAAGCTTTTTTTCGACAAGATCTTTTGGTTCTTGGTTAGTGGTTAATGGTTTATGGTTAGCTTTCGGCTCGGTTTTTTCTAGGTTCCCAGAATTAACCGACTGGGTTTTTGTGGGTTTTTTAGGTCTACCACCCTTACTACCATTGACTCTGGCGGTTTCAGCTTTTGCTTTATATGCGGTTATTTCTTTATCACAACGGGTATGATGCCAACAATCATCATCATTCAGATGGAAAAATTCATTTAAAACACTAATGATAGTTTCCTCAGAATCTGACATTCTGATCCTACGACAAACCGCCTTGGTTTCATTTGGTATTGGTAATTCGGATTCATAATAGAGATCGATAATTCTACGATATGCACAATCTTCATCAACTGATAAATGTGCGGTTTCTCTAATATAATCACCAATATTGAATTGGTAATAATGCATATTAGCTTTCCTGTTCTTCAAATTGTGCAAGCCATGTATCTAGGGTTTCTTTTTTGAAAAAGACAAATTTCCCTCTTTTTATATGTGCTGGCGGTTTTACTCCGGCTAAAACGCCATTGGTTCGCGCAGATCTTAAATAGGTATCTGAATAACCAAGATATTCAGCTGCTTCTTTTGGGGTTAATAAATCACTCATAATTAAGTCCTGTTTGTTTAGTTTTAATGACTGTAGCATTGAAAACTATCTGTTGCAATAGGTTGTATTATATTTTTATTGGCGTATACTTATTGGAAATCAAGAAACTTAGGGAAATAAGATGGAATCACCAGTAGAAACAGTAATTAATCTTATGGATGAAACGCAAGAACAAACGGTAACCCGTAGAACTTTAGCTGAGTCGCAGCGAGAAAAATACTGGACGCATGTTTGCCCAGGTATCGGAATGATTTCTCAATCTGAAGCCGTTTGCCAAAGATGCTTAAAAACTAAACCAAAAGACAAGGAGTAATAATGAATCAATTAACAGAAGCAGCCCAGCAAAACCTCGCACCATTAACTGCGAAAGATATTCAGGCAAACGTAAATCTTATTCAGGAAGTAATGCAGCAAGTAATGAAGAAGGACGTTCATTACGGCACAATAGCTGGTTGCGGGGATAAGCCGACTTTATTTAAAGCTGGAGCCGAAAAGTTAGCAGCTACTTTTCGCTTATCTGTTGATCCAGTTGTGGAAGATTTATCGACATCAGATGAGGTTCGTTATCGTGTGAGAGTTAATCTGATAGCCTCTAACGGCTCCATTGTTGGATCTGGTATCGGCGAATGCTCATCAAATGAAACTAAATACAAATGGCGAGCGGCAACCTGCGAGGGAGAATTTAACGCAACCCCTGAAAATAAACGCCGTGAAGCTTGGAAAAGAGGCTGGAATGGAAAACCAGACTATCAAATAAAACAAGTTCGCACAGAGCCAGCGGATAATGCTAATACTGTTTTAAAAATGGCAAAAAAGCGCGGTTTAGTGGATGTTGTTCTTACATCTACAGCAGCAAGTGATTTGTTTACTCAGGATATTGAGGATTTACCTGAAGAATATACAGCAAGCGCACCAGGACAAACCCCAACACAATCATCTGAACCAGAACAAACACTATTGCCCGTTTATCCGGATGAAAAATTTCAGGAAAATATTGATCTTTGGAAAGCACGATTCAAAGAAGGCAGTTCAAGCTCTAAGCATATTATGGATATGATTGGTGCAAAATACACATTAACTGAAGAACAAATTAAACAAATTAAGGAAGGCGAATAATGGAAATATTAAATTTAAAACAAGGTTCTGAGAAATGGAAGAAAGCACGCTTGGAACATTTTACTGCATCCGAGGCTCCGGCCATGATGGGTGTATCAAAATACATGAGCCGCGATGATTTGCTAAAACTGAAAAAGACTGGCATTGAAAAAGAACACAGTGAATTCACATTAAATCTGTTTGCAGAAGGTCACGCAACAGAAGCATTAGCGCGTCCGATTGTTGAAAATTTTATTGGCGATGAACTTTATCCCGTAACAGGTCGATTATTTGTTGAAGGTTTACCATTATTGGCTTCGTTCGATGGATTAACAATGATGTTTGATATTGGTTTTGAGCATAAATTATGGAATGAAAAGGTTGTTGCTCAAATAAAATCACAATTGCTCGATCCAATGTATTACTGGCAGCTTGAACAACAGCTTTTAATTAGCAAGGCTGAAAAAATCATATTCACCACATCCGATGGCACAGCCGATAATATGGAGAGTTTGGCTTATCACCCTGTTCCAGGTCGCGCAGAACAATTGATCGCAGGATGGCAACAATTTGCAATTGATCTTGATGCTTATGAATGCGCTGATGCAGTTGAAAAAGTAAATGCCGAACCGGTATTAGGGCTTCCTGCAGTATCAATCAAAGTGGATGGCGCGCTTGTATTAATTGATAATCTTGATGTTTTTGGCGAAGCATTAAAAGATTATATCAGCAAGATTAATAAGGAACCTAAAACGGATCAAGATTTTGCCAATTTAGAAGCTACGGTTAAAACACTAAAAACCGCTGAAGAGACATTAACATCATCGGAAAATAACGCGCTTGCTCAAGCTGAAAATATTGACATCATGCGCCGCACTGTCGAGCTTTATCGATCTATGGCCAGAAGCAACCGATTAACAACTGAAAAATTAGTTTCGGCTGAGAAAGCAAAAAGGAAGCTTGAAATTGCAACAAATGCTGAAAACGAACGATTAGAACACCAGGCTAAATTAAATAAATTATTAGGCGGAAATTACCTTGATAGTATTCGCGGTGACTTTAATAGCGCAATGAAGGGTAAGAAAACGATAACTTCTCTTCAAAGCGCGGCAAATGACGAACTAGCCAGATGCAAAATTATAGCCAATGAATTATTTATTACTATCGAGGCTAATCTTAAGAAAATCCCAGAAGAATATAATTTTCTATTTAATGATTTATCTCAGATTGTTGAAAAGCAAGTTGATGATTTTGCTTTATTGGTTGATTCTCGTATTAGTGAGCATAAGCAAAAAGAACAAGAAAAAATCGATGCTGCATTGGAAGAAGCTGCGGAAGAAAAAATTGGAACTAAAGAACCAGCAACATCAAATACTGTCGCCCCCCACAGTACTGGCGTCAAGGATGATGCCAAACCTATTTCAAAAACAGAGCGTGATGCAAATACTGACTTGGTTGAAGTCGAAGTTCTAGATTCACTATTAGAACATTTTGGCGCTCAAACATCTAAAAAAATGACTGGCTTGCTTGTTACTAAATCAATCAAGCATGTGGCAATTAACTATGGAGTATCAGAGGTTAAAA
This sequence comes from Methylomarinum sp., assembly GCA_030636915.1. Taxonomy (GTDB): domain Bacteria; phylum Pseudomonadota; class Gammaproteobacteria; order Methylococcales; family Methylomonadaceae; genus QPIN01. Next base: position 4,416 of record DAOVVZ010000007.1, read on the forward strand.
TTCCGCAACCACAAGGCGCTAGAAAGACATGCTAATCCGGATACCCAACTAACTTAAACAGGGGAAAAATTATGAACTGGCCACTAAAAATAGTAATAGCACAGATATTTATTGTGATAGCTTTTTCGATTGCTGGAATAGTGATGTTAGCAAATGGATGGGGTTGATATGAGTAGTTATACATTCTCATGCTATGTCAAAAAAAATATTCCAGTATTAAAGCGCCGCTCTTGGTGGAATTTATTCGGAAAAGATAAAATTATCTGTAAATTACAATGGGAAAGGTTTGTTTTAAATGGATTAAACGAAGAACAATCGCAAGCATTACAACAGGCTAATTTTTTAAATGACATATGGCCTAGTTTATTTTTGATGGCGATAAATGATAAAAATATTAGTCACGTTCAATTAGAGGAAGATAGTAACGCGGTCGAATATATTAAAACCGAAGGCAGTATTGCAAATGATCTGAAACATGAAACTGATTTTTCAAGCGCGTTATGGAAAAAGAAAAATGGGCTCTTCTGAATAAAGTGGCCGGTGGAGACTAGAAATCTTGATCAACCAAAACAACATTTTCAGCCCGCACTCTGGCAAATTCTATTTTTTCCAGACGTGCAGCTTCATCGCTTGCGATTTCTCGAAGCATGGCCGCCAGGCATGGCTCGCCTCGTTTCTCTACCAGTTCAGCTTGAATGTGCATATCCATCATGATGTGATTATAGGCTAGATAGCAGATATTTCAAGAAGTTAGGCGCAAATAGAAGGGGATAAAGATAATGAATGATGAAATAAAAAATACACTTAAAAACGCTGATAATGAGGGAACAAGAGCACCGTATTGGCTGATATTAGACCCAAGCCAGAATATGAGTTGCGATATACACCGGCTTGCCAGCCAAATAACGGGCGTATTTTTCTGTAGAAAGGACGCTGAAAACTATCTTAAGGCGAAAAAACATCATTACTCAGATAGGGCGTGTGTGTTTTGTCATTCCGGCCACCATTCAAGAAAATATGAAAAACTTTGTGAAGCAATCGGAGTTTAATAGCAGAATTAAATAATAAGGGGTGATACATGGAATGCAGCCATAGTAATACATATTTTTCTAGGGATGGTTGGCCGACAGGTGAAGCTATAGAAGTCTGTAAGGATTGCGGCCTCAGCCGCAGCCATTGGGAGCAAGGCGAATCTAGTTGGCAAGATGTGGACATTAAGGTGGAAAGGAAAGAAATAAAAAAACTTATGGATAGCATGAAATTAAAACCATCACCCCCTAAAGATAAAGGATAAGAGGATATGAGTGATAAAATATTAATTAGAAACTTAACTTTTGGCGGCGTAAATTATGGCGATGTCGTTAGCTATAAGGACTATAACCAATCCCAATCAGACCTTGAGCAAGCTAATAAGGATATACAGGTATTAGCAGAGGCAATTCATTATCCTGATTGCTGGGATACAATGGCGTATCCAACACTTTTGAGTGCAATAATAGAAATGAATCATTGCACTACCTGCGCTAATAAACATCTAAAGGAAGGTGGTTAGTATGAATACATGCAAAAAGTGCAAGTACCACATACCAAACAACCATCCTGAGAACTGCCTTCTTGCCAGAGGTTTTATTGGGATAGAGATGCAGAAAAAAGGATTGATTGGTGAGTGCGAAGATTTCAAAGAATATAAGGAAGGTGGTTAGTATGAGTGGTGTTACATATGCGAAATACACATGGAGTGCAAAAGGCGTTCAAAAAGATGGGCATGACATGTTCCCTTTTGACATTGCAAAGGATTTGAACCGCAAATCATACTTAGAGGCCAAACTCAAAGTGGCTGATAAGGTTGTTGATGCGGCTGAAATTGTTATTCGCGTACAGAAAGATCCGGATTTTTGTGTTGCTTTACCCATGTGGCTTGAAGACTTAAAAGAAGCACTAAAAGAATATAAGGAAGGCGGTGAGGAGGTAACGTGACTATGAAAACAATGAGAGTAAGAGGTTTAATAAAAAAACTAATGGATTACAATCTTGATGCAGAAATTATGCCGGTGGCGCACAATAAAGAGCAGTCCTTCTCTTTAAGTTTCGGCACCTCGGATGGCTGTAAAAAAGAAAGCTGCAATAAAGTTTTTATTGATTGCGATGAGCTAAATAAGGACGAGGGAGGGTAAATTATGAAAAAGTTTACAATGGGCGCAACGCTAACCGTTTCAGCATGGACAGTAGTTGAAGCTGAGACAGAAGAGGAGGCGTTGAAAATAGCAGAGGCTAGAGATGTGGGGGCGATGAGCAGCAACGCTATATATCCAGATGACAGCGAAAGCTGGCACTTTGAGAATGACGGGTTGCCGCAAAACATCAAATTAGAAACATAACCACCTAATAGAACACTTGAGGATAAACAATGAGTCATACGAGAACGGTAAAAGAAAGATTGCTTAGAGGTGTTGAAATTATCACAGAGTCCGGCTGCTGGGTATGGATGAAATCTACTAACAACAAAGGCTATGGAAGGGTGGCTTATCACGGTAAAAACCGGCTTGCACATAGAGTCTCTTATTCAGAGTTTGTTGGCAGCATACCGAAGGGTCTTTGTGTTCTCCATAGGTGCGACATGCAGCCTTGCATCAACCCAGATCATTTATTTCTAGGGACTCATCAAGATAATACGGATGATAAAATGAGAAAAGGCAGAGCAAGCTCAGGTAGCGATTTCGTTGAAGATGGCGATTGGATTTGCAATGCAAAATTAACAAAAGAAAATGTTAAATGTATTAAGCGGCTTCTTGCAGAAGGATTAATATACAAAGATATTGCCAAGCGATTTGGCGTTACTATCGGGACAATCTGTAACATAAAAACTGGCTTAACATGGAGGCACGTTAATGATTAATCCAGACGATTTGAAACAATTAGCTGAGTATATAGGGTATCGCCCTATAGTGGTTGAATGATGGATCAAATTTTAAAAGTTTCTGGCGGATGAATTGTACGAAGTATTTTTATGGGTTGTTTACACTTGCAGCGTATGGGGCATGGGGTTTTATGCTGGCTATGCGAAAAAAGAAAGGGAAGTAGAAAGTGAATTTAAAAGAAAAAGCTAATGAGCTGTTGGCTACACAGCCATCCAGTGAAAGTGAGGCTAAAAAGCTATTGCTTGCCATTAACGCTCTTAAAAAAGAAATGGATGATGATGTAAAAAAAGACATTAATCCGCATTATGCTGAGATTGAAATAATAAGGCATAGATATAGAGATGAAAATAATTCACTTTACCAAAAACAAAACCGCACAAGACAAGAATTAATTAAATTTATTGAGGAAGAGAATGCTTAAACTAATCGCAGGATCATGTGTCATTGAATCAGAAGATCTCTGTATGGAAATAGCGGGGCACATGAAAGAATTATCACAGCACCTAAATATTGATTATTATTTCAAGGCGTCATTTGCAAAAGCAAATAGAACATCTGGAGCCAGTTATAGAGGTATGGGCATACATGATGGGGTTGATATTTTACGCAAAGTAAAAGAAAAACATGGGGTTCGTATCGTTACGGACATCCACGAAGCATGGCAAGCCAAAGAAGTGGCCGGTGTTGTCGATGTTATTCAGATACCGGCAATGTTATCCAGGCAAACGGATTTAATTGAAGCGGCAGCCAAAACAGGCCGAATTGTAAATATCAAGAAATCACAAGGAGCGGACCCTTATTCCATGTTTCACGCATCAGCAAAAGCGAGTAATGCGGAGGAAATTTGGCTGACTGAACGAGGGACAACATTTGGCTATAACAATTTAGTAGTGGATATGCGATCACTTGAGATTATGAAAAAATTAGGATGCAAAGTTATATTTGATGCAACTCATTCTGTTCAATTACCCAGTGGGGCTGGCGATAAATCTACCGGCCAGAGAGAGTTTATTGCGCCACTTGCCCGCGCTGCAGTTGCTGTTGGTATTGATGGCTTGTTCATGGAAACACACCCTGATCCAGATAATGCGCTTAGTGATGGTCCTAACTCAATTCCGTTACATGAAATGAAAGATTTACTTATCCAGTTAATGAGGATTCATAATGATTAAATTTAGAAAGCATCTCGCTGAAGTACGGACAAGCATTAAGTCCGGCATTTATGGTTTAGACATTAATGAGGTTAAAACCGCCGTTGATTTGATCCGGAGCCATAAACGAGTTGTGATCTGTAGTATGGGCAAGCCTGCATTTGCATGCGCTAAGGCCGTGTACACTGCACACAGCTTCGGTCTGGATTGGGTCGAGTTAGATGCTACCCATGCTTTTCATGGCGATTTAGGCGTTGTTAGGAAGGGTGATTTGATTGTAATTGTTAGTAAAAGCGGCGGCACAAAAGAAACTAACGATATAGCAAGATATTTGGACAAAGAAGGTTATATGCTGCTTGCAATTACTAGCGGCAAAGAAAGTGTTTTATCTATATTATGTGATTATACTTTGCATATTCCACTTGATGACGAATGCAGCCCTTTTGGTTATGCACCAATGGCATCAACCACATTATATATGATCGTCTTACACGCTTTGATGTGTGAAGCAGTCGAAGCAAATAATTGCACAATAGAGCAATATGCCCGCAATCACCCTAATGGTGAGATCGGGGAAAAACTGCGCTTGATGGATATTAAGTAGATTTAATCTTAAGGAATGTTTGCCGCCCATTCTCGCAGCCCTGCTTTATCCTGATTGCATGACTGTAAAGCCGCGATCAATTCTCCGGCGTAGTTGTAGAGGTTTTCGTTTCGTACTCTAAAAACGGTACCAGGGTTTCTTCCATCAGCTGAAACGGTGGTTTCAAATAATCGATCTCCGTTGTCTTTACCGGTGAAGGCGAGCAAGCGATCAGAGAGAACGCCAGGCATAATAACAACAGCCCATTTTTTAACTTTTGCATTTTCATGTTTTAGTACCTCAATTTCACTTCTGAGTTTTACTGCTTTAATTCGCAGCTTTGATTTTGCCCTTTCTGCTTTCGCAACAATCTCAGCATCTTTTGCTGCAGCAAGTTTCAGGGCTATGTTTGCTTTTTCTTTATCTTTAACGGTTTGACTTAATTCGACGTTTGCCTGTTCAAGCTGTCCATTTTTTGTAACCATCCGCGTGTACTGCCAGCCAACAAGGGCAAACAAGATCAAAATAAAACCGCCGATATAAAACTTATTCATCTTTTGTTTTTTCCCTGTCGCGCCACATATACAAAATACCAGTAACAGCGATGCCATATTCCGCTAATCCGCCGGTCAACTTATCGAACCAAAGCATTGCATGAAGCGCAATCAATGAAGCAACAACGAGTTTCAATGTGGTTGATTCTATTAGCTTATTAATCAATTCACTTCTCCCGTAAATTTTTAATCTGGGTTTTTTTGTTAATAATTATAGCTTTGATCATAGCTTTTTGCTGGGCGTCCTGCATATATAAAAGCTTGATTTCTAATTCTGAGATTTCACGGTTGATTTGCTGAATAATTAATGTTTTTTGATCGATTTTATAGTCTGTTTTTTGTACCCATTGCAGGTTTCCAGCAAAAATCGCGGCAGCATAGAAAAAGATAATGCCACCCCAGATTGATTTAGCATTACCGAAAAATTTAGCAATCTTTTCCATTATTTTTTGTCCTTGACCATGAGCGAGAATATTTCATCTATTCTTTCGTGAACCTTATCAACGCTTTTAATAACCTTGTCATTCTGATCTGAAAGTTCTTTTTGGCACTTATTCATATCTTTATAAACGGCGTTGAACCTGCGATTTATTTCTGCACCAGGAACATGCGTTTCCGCAACCGAGTCCCATCGTCGTAGCATTCTTCGCCCAAAAAACCCCAGCATGGACAAAAACCCTACAGTGATCCATATCCAAACATCAATAATTCCATCGGTTAAGTGGTGCCAAAATTCTTTCATACTTCAACCCTGTGTTTGAACCAACCAAAAACAAACGTCTCATCTTTTTCTCGTCTCTCGCTCAAAACGACATAAAATGAGCCCTGTAATGAATTTAACATCTTTAACAACACGCTTTCACCTTCTTTTCCGCGATATGCCAAATAATCCCCTAATGCACGCAATGACTTTGCACCTAATTGACTGTCCACGGTTAAATCAGGATAAATCTTGCCTTTATTATTCAAAACATTTAATGATCTTTGTAAGAACTTGGCAGCGCGTTTAATTCCCATATTTACACCGGTGTCTGCCATTTCCGCTGCAATGTCTGTACTCATTAATTCAACAGCCGTTAAATGCAGGGGTTCCCAATACCTACCTACATAAATTTCAAAGGCTACTTCGCTCGGCAAGTCCCGCATATTCCCGGTATAACCGTTTTCACGCGCGACCGCCTCAGTAATACCATAATTGGTGGCACCGCCTGAATCGGCAGGATCGTTTACATAGCCCCCTTCAACGCGAATTATCTCATTAATTATTTTTTCCTTTAGCATTACCAGATTTTCCATTCATACTTAAAGCCAGCGGCATCATAAGTATTTTTATCAGGGTTTATCGCGCAACTGTGGTGCGTATAGTTTCCGCTTATTGAATGATCGCCATATCTGTAGACTTGAATGGTTGCGCCTAAATTACTATTTAATTTATTACTCACACCGTTATCACGACAAAATACGCTGCCGTCATTATGGTAATCGAGGCCGATAAAAACAGATCCGGTGTCCAGCCATTTGCCTTCTTCTGCATGTGCGACTTTCCCGATCATAAAAACAATAAATGCAACAACAATCATCGCAGCCATAATACCGCCAGCGGCTTGCATTACTGTTTTATTTTCTACTTTTTTTATGTATGCCGATAATGCTGAATAACTGAACCCAACTTTAGACATAATAACAATAAATAATCCCACAAGGACCACTATCATAACGCCGATAAATATCAATAAATTATTTAACATCTTTCTCTCCTATAAAGTAATTCGATCCGCCCATAATATAGATATTAAAAAGTTCTAACCATTTCAGGCTTTCTATTATTTAGCACTAGATTAGTCATGCCTGTTTTTAACTGGACTCTATTACCCACAACTTCTAAAACATTATTTAGCAATTCTTTACCACGAATAAAAGAATCGGATGTTATTTCAAATTCCTCGATTTTAAAAGAACCAGCAGGAGGTACAATCAAATCAGGTGTTAAAGGTGCATCCGAAGATGCGATATGGTCTATTTTTCCTGTTGCGTTATTAGTCAGTGTCATTATATATAGTTTCATTTACCCGTCCTTATGCAGTTATGTATCTGTAATCAACGTCATACGTCCCGGTATCATCAAGATCACCATTATAAAAAGTAAATCTTGGATTATCCGCGCTTGCTCCATCTGTAGCATGTCCAGTTAGAAAAACACCCGCTGGATCAGCCGCGCCCCCATTATGAATCATAGGGAAAAACGCATAAGCATCCAATGTAATTCCTACGTGACTGTTAGTGGGGAGCGAGCCGCTAAGGGATACGGTTGTCGTTTTAAGTTCGCTGCGACCCACTGAATCTGCATCTATTTGTGCAGATGCAACGCTATCTAGCGTTGCTAATGCACCCTGACTTGTTATTGTTGCCGCTAATGTTGCGTAAGCATTTGTAGGTGCAGAGACATCATTCTCCTGAATAGCTAAAGGATTATCCCTATTTTTAGTCATGAGACTATTTGTTATAGGTGCTCCAACGGCTATTTCACTATTTGCTATGCCTGAAAAAGTTGTCATTCAGATATTTCCTCTGTAATCCATTCCATTACACACACGCACCGTATGGCGTAGACTTTTGACCATGATAACTCTTTATTTTTTATTGCTTCAATGATCGCTGCGTTTTCTTCTTCTGTATCAGCAAAAGTTAATTTGCCTAATCCGTCAAAATGTTCGCAGCCAGGACAACATTTAGTGGCAAATCGTCTGACTTGCTTCCCGCTAATTGGACAAGGCACTAAAATATTATCGGGTATTTCTACTCCGGTAACTTTTGTTAAAGATGCAAAATTGGTTACTGGCATAATAATCCTTAAATTATAAGATATGGCGTCCCACCATCGGCAAAGAGTCCGGAGTCTGGACCAACGAAGGCATTAGCTAATTTTTGCGCATCACTTGCATTATCATAAACCGTCTTCGGTGACGTTGCGTCTAATGCATTGTCAGCTACAAAAGCATATCTGGTATTATAAGTGAAACTGCTTATAAGTGCATTATAACTAAATTCATGGCCCTGCTTTATTTCCTTATATTTTGTGACCTGGAATCGAGTAGTTTTTTTGCTGCCATCAGTATCTTGTATTTTACTTGTTACCAGGTCGCATGAATCGCCTGTTTTTAAGCTGGCATCTTTAGCGGCTAAAGTAAATTTAGCAATTTTTGGCGTTTCCCCGAATCTCGCTATAAGTCTTTGGGTAACCTGAAAGGCTGTTGCATCATTTACGCCCGTTAGCCATCTTGAAGTAATTTGTTTTAATCTAATTTCATCATACAGATCTTCCCCTTCTACAACGGCATCTCTTTCAAAATGATGCCTTGTGAAGTTTGAAATTCTGTTATCATCGGCAAGATTTATTTTATCGTAATGCAGAACCGCTCGACTAATACGACGATCCGGATCTTCAGTGATGCTTATTTTTCTTTCAGTAAAATTAACCTCATCAGTTAATTCAGTAACCGACACATTACCTAAAGGCGGGGCATTGGTTTTAAGCTTTATTTCTTGATCTATTTCATCCCACCATAAATCAATCTGGAAGACTTCACATATTTCAGATAATAAGGATAAAGCC
>DAOVVZ010000224.1:0-4145 GCA_030636915.1 Methylomarinum sp.
CGCATTAAAGTTAAAGTGTATGGGGCTAAAGAATTAGTACCTGCATTTGAAGTTTTTGATGCAGTTGCTAAAGGTGTTGCCGAAATGGGGCATTCTGGTGCTTATTATTGGAAAGGTAAATCAGAGGCAACGCAGTTTTTTTCTGCGGTACCCTTTGGCTTAACGGCTCAGGAAATGAATGCCTGGTTGTATTATGGCGGTGGCATGGAACTATGGCGAGAGTTATACAAACCTTTTGGTATTATTCCGACTGCAACGGGAAATTCGGGTGTGCAGATGGCGGGCTGGTTTAATCGGGAAATTAAAAGTATTAATGACTTAAAAGGTTTAAAAATGCGTATTCCTGGGCTAGGCGGTGAAGTGCTTCGCCGAGCTGGAGGTACGACAGTTAATATGCCAGGCGGTGAGTTATTTACCTCTTTGCAGTCAGGCGCTCTGGATGCGACTGAATGGGTGGGGCCTTATAATGATTTGGCTTTTGGTTTTCATAAAGTAGCTAAATATTATTATTATCCAGGTTGGCATGAGCCGGGTTCAACCATGGAAGCTTTAATTAATGAAAAAGCTTTTAATGAATTACCTAAAGATTTGCAGGCAATTGTATTAATGGCTTGTAAGGCGGCTAATATGGATATGATTTCTGAATATACTGCGCGTAATAATCAGGCGTTAGATACTTTAATCAATAAGCATAAAGTGAAAGTATTACCTTTACCTGATGATGTGCTTAAAAAATTGAAGAAACTGTCTGACGAGGTGGTGCTTGAGCTGGCAAATAAAGATGCTATGTCTAAAAAGATTTATGAGTCAGTCAGTCAGTTTAGAACGCAGGTGTCGGCATGGGGTGCTGTATCTGAACAGGCGTTTTTAAGAGCAAGATCTCTTTAGATATGAATTAAAGTTTTTAAGAGGGGCAAAGCTTCTTTCTTGCCCCTCTTAAAAACTTGTAGCTGGAAAAGTTAAGCTGCTTTATCTTTAATTGGGTGGTGTACGCTTTTTATGCATTCAAACATGAGATCGTCCACTTCATGTTCTGGATGTTTTTTAGAATAATGCACACCGCATTCTGATTGATCGTTTAAATGTTTAATCATGCCATGGATGGTAATAGGAATACCTGATTCAGGGGTGATTAAATTTATTTTTATTTAACTGTAAGGTACATCGGCAGGCATTGCGGAGGTGAGCTTTATTTTTATTCCCGTATAGCTCATATCAATGATAGTTCCCTCAAGTGTTATCTCTTTATCTGGAGGGGGAGGGTCTATGGTGATGTTGGCCATTAAACCGCGAGGGCTAAACCTAGGGTGTTTTCGCTTATCACTGTTCATTGTTATGCTCCATAACTACCGCAAAGTATCTGTTCAGTATGGGCTTATTATTTTGTGAGGTAAAGCAGATTTTAATAAGTGGAGTTTGTTTTCTATTCAGTTATTGGTTCGGGTTAGCTTAGGTATTTAACTTAGCTTCAATTTTTTTCTTGTAATTTAAATGGTGCGTCGTTTGTAGTTGATCCTCATTGTCTACGCCTAAATAATAGCAGGGCGCTTCTAGGTGAGTAATGTGGATAGGATAGTTATTATTGCCTTTTCTATTGCTCATCACAAAATCTGAGACTTCTTTGAATAGTTGATTGCCATAAGTCGCTGTATTGAACTCTTGGTCATTGCAATAGATATGATAATTTGCAGAAATAGACCTGTCCGGTGACTCTTCTATAATGACCCGTAATGACAAGTCTATATAAGGTGGTGGTGTCCATTTTGCCGGACAAATAGTAAATGTGCTGGTCGTCTGTTTTATAATTTCGTAGTACTTTAGCTGTAAATCATTTACATAATAGGGATGATTTAAGATCGGTTCTAAGAATGTAAAATAATTGTTGAGAATTTGATCGCAGTTAGAGTGTGCATGTTCTTGAGTAAATAAAGTGCCTTTTTCATCAATAATAAAAACAGTAATACAGTCGTTTTCAGACAAGTAAAAAACCTGAATGCAGTTGGCTTGGTTAAGATTATATAAAAAAGGAATTGCACTGTTATCAAGTGTGCCCGGATCAAAAAAAACCTGACTAAAATGCTCTTGAGTTGAGGCTAATTCTTGTAATAGTTGCTCTTCTGAATCTATAGACCAATAACGGAGGTGTTTATTTTTAAGTTGAAAGACATAAGAGGAAGATTCGCCTGCTAAGAAATAACGATTGCTTTGTAACTTAGGTTGTTTTGAGAAAAATGTAATGAGATTGCTGAAAATAGCATTTGTGCGCAGGGTAATGCTATTGGCTCTAGTTGGGGTATAGCAGATTACTTTAAACCTGCGAATAGAGATAGGTTGCTTAGTGTGATTAAAAATATACACTAAACTGTCAAAAAAACCATCCAGGCCTTGGTGTTTGGAGGTGGTTATTTCACCCCAGCTGGATACGGAAATTTGATCTATTTTTTGAATAAAGCATTGGCGTTTTTTTCCATAGCTAAGAGGGTCAGATCTTTCACTTAATACCAGCATGCCATCTTTTCTTTCATTAACCAGTGGTTGGCCAAGGTTGATAATGATAAGAGAGGCTAGTTGGCTGTCCGCTTTATTGTAAGTAGGCAGTGACAATGAATTATCTTTCAGGTTTTTGGAAAAAAGCTGAAATAGTTGGTTAAGTAACTGATGAAGCTCAATGTTTGATAGTAATATATTGGGCGATTTAAAATACAATTGTAGCTGTTTGTGATATAAGCCGTTAACAACCAGCCAGCCAAGCAGGTTAAGTAAATGAGTATCTTTTTTGATTAGATTGCTTGTTGGTGGTTCTTCTTCGAGAGTTAATTCGCCTGCATATAGCGTCCAGATAGATGTGTTGTTTTTACCTTGTGACTCAATGATGGATAAGGCATCTTCTTTGGCGTGAACGGTGGTGCGCGTGGTAATTATTTCAACCTTTCTTGGTTTTTTTTCAAGAAATGCATACAGTTTTCGGCTAATCAGTTTTAACTCATTGTTCTCTCTATAGTTATGCTTGACATAATCGCCTGCTAATTGCAAAACCGTGCGTAAGCTAAACTTTAATTGTGTACGGATAATAGTATGTTCTTGAGTGGCTTTTTTTATATCCCAATATTTTTGTTTGTGAAATGTGTCCAGTAGGTTATCAGGCCAGTTCCATTGTTTGGCTATGGACTGCATATAATTTGATTTTAGAGTTTGGGATTGAGTGTCTAATGTTTTGTAAGACGGTCCCATTATTTTTAAATAGAAACATTGCCTGGCTAAGTTGATTTGTTGTGATGATCCGGATTTTTGTAGGTAATCTTCAACTTTAGCGTAAATCAGTAAGTAAGGGTCAAGGTGCTCTATGTCCATACTGCCTTGATAAATCTCGTTTTTTAAGTCAACACAGAGCCATTTTGGACTGGGATATTCACTGGCATAGCTTTCCATTAAAAATAACTTTAAAAGTGATTTGTGAGGTGAACTAATCGATTTGTAAATATGCCAGAGTGCTCCGCTAATAAATTCTTCTGCAGGAATTGATTCTAGTCCACCAAAATCAATGATTTCATTTTCATCAATAAAGCGATGATCTAATAAATGCTTGAGATAAGGAGTATAGTTATTTTCTTGATGGGGAGGAACTAGCCACCAAGCGGGGATGCGCCCTGCAATAAAAATAGCTGTACGATAGAATTCTTCTAATAGTAAATAATGCTGAGTACTGCCGCTGCTTTCGGTTGAAATTGGCGCATTCTGACCTTTGGAAAGCAGAGTGCTGTCGACTAGAAAAAAATGAACTTCTAGTTCGAGTGATTCGGCCCACTTTTCAATTGCCGTCGCTTTTTGTTGCAGTTCCTTAATTTCTGAAGGTGAAAGGTCCGGTTGGTGACATAGCCATATATCCATATCACTGGCTTTAGAAAAAACGACGCTACTAATGCTACCCATCAAAAAGATACCTTGAATAGGGTGTCTTAATAATGCTCTGCGTTTGTAAGTAAAGCTTTTTGAGAATTGTTTGGCAGCATTAATGCTTTGTTTGTCTGGTGTGTAGTCTGGGAGTCCAGCAGGCGTTTCAGACGATATAAAACCTGGCAATAAGGGATGGTTACGGTGAAATATTAAAGGAAGTATGTGTAAGAAAGTTTGTTGACGGCTCTGTA
>DAOVVZ010000181.1:0-4573 GCA_030636915.1 Methylomarinum sp.
AATCAATAAATAAACTCAGTGCACCATTCAATAAATTAATACGATGTTGTTCATGAATGAAATGTTTGATCAGCATATATTGAAATTGTTTTAAGTACAAAAATGCTTCTTGTTTAGGAATTGAGGTAGCAATTATTCTCATTTCCTTGGTGAAAGCGTTTGGTATGTCGGATCGGTAAGATATGTAAGCAATTATTTTTTCTTTTTTGCTAAAGGTAAAAAAGTCTATATTTTCAAGAAACTCGATAATTTGAAGTACTTTTTCTTGGTCTCCCAAAGCCTTGTAAGCGTTACACTCCACCGACTTTAAAAGTATAGAAAATATAGACTTCTTATCTACAATTTCTTGTCCGTGCTGGTAATAAGCAATACCTTCAAGAGTATGTCCTTGATAAACCTTAATTCCACCAATCACTTTATAGCAGGCGGCAAAACTAGAGCCTATTTCAAGTGCCCGATGTGCAAGGTTTTCGCCTAATTCATGATGCCCTAAAAGAAACAGTTTCTCTGCAGCTGCAGCCAAGTAGAGTGGATCATTCTGTATATATTGAAGATGATCAAAGATAAGAGATTTAATTTCCTGTTCTCTGGCTTCAAGATTAACAAAATTACCTGAATAGGTTATCTGCATAAATATGTTACGCGCCAGTAAAATAGCTGTTTGGTGGTCTTCCGGTTTATCCTGTAATGCTTGTCGTAACTTATGTTCGACATCTACAAAATTATCTTGGCCTGGTTCAAATAACCGTGAAGCTTTGTATAAACCCACATCCAGAGAGTCAGTAGCTAACGAAGTTTGTTCTTTTTTACGAAAAATTTCTGAATCCCAAGTTTTATCTTTAATAGTAATGGCCAGCTGATTAATTGACCTAAGCATTTCAGATGGCTGTTGTGATTCAGGAAAAATATAGCGCAAGGTGTCAAAAATATGCCCAGTTCTTCGGTTTAGTGCGACCAGCGTGCAGGTTAAGGTGCTATTAAGGTTAAAAAAGTTGAGCTCAATGGCATAAGTTGAATTTGTATAGAGTGATTGCTTTTCTGCAGATTCATTCGAAGGCAATTTTGTGAATAATTCAATGCGGCGATCTGAAGCAAAATTATTTTTTAAGGCTTGAACCAGGTTTTTCGCAAAAAATTCCGCTGGCTCTTTTATAGTATCAGTGTGAGTGAGACCATAAATAGGACCTACTGAGATATAAATGTTTTCAGTTGATAGGGGTGCTGAAGCGGGCTTTGCAACCCAAATGTAGCCTTCGCCATATTGAGTCGCAATATATTGTGGATTGATAGCTGAATCCCCAAGTTTTCGACGTAGACGGCTAATTAGATAATCTATATTTCGATCGTACGTTTCAGTTTCGGCTTGTTGAACTAAATCTAGCAAGTTAGAGCGTGTTAACAATTGCCCTGGTCGAGCGATAAAACTAACCAGTAAAACACGTTCGTGTTTACTGAATTTTATTTTCTCCTGATCTTTTGTATGTGCGAATACAAAATCATCACTGAAGGCCAAGTCACCAAAGAATTGTTGTTGAGACATATTTTTTATTATGTGAGTGTAGAAGAAGAGTTTCTACACTTTTTTGGCTATACAAATAGGAATGTTAATCATTCTAAATCAAAAATTATAAAAAACCACATATTTCTGCAAGATTGTTTGTGTATATTTTATCTAACACCGATTATGAGCTTCAAAAGAACTTTTATTTCCTTTGAATGGGGGGTAAGAGTGAAATTTGTGAAGAGGGGGTTACGTATTTTCTATGGTATGTAGGTTACGCATAAGACGTGTTGATTTTGATATTACAGTGTTTTTTAGGAAAAATAACTCAATAAATTAAAGGCTGGAAAAATGAAGAATATTATTTATGCGGTACTCTCAATGTATTTTTCTTTAATAATAAATGTTCAAGCAAATGAATCAAATCATAAAAATACATTTTCTCGAACGAGTATAAAAACATCCAAAGGAACAAGAATAAATAAACAGACTAATTATTTCAAAACCACTCAAAATAAAGAATTAAGTGAACTTAAAACACAAAACTCAGTAGTCGATAGGAGGGGAAATAGAGCTGACTATAATGGATTGTTACTTGGCCGGGCTGGTGGTCTTATGAACGAAAGTAAGGCTAGTAATACTAGAGCTAAATGACGGGTGTTAATCGCTTGTGCAAGCAAAGAAATTGTTGGGAATAGCTCAAAAAAATAACTGAAAGGGGCAATGTTTATTTGATATTGCCCCTTTCAGTTTTTTATTACTTAGCCGCAGTTGAACGGTAATACTCAATCGCTGCTGCAACACCACTTCCTGGGACGATGTCAAAACCGTTATCTAACATTGCCATTTCAACACCAGCAATACAGCCTAGTAATGAAACGTCATTCATATCACCAATATGGCCAATACGAAAAACTTTGCCAGCTACTTCTGTTAAGCCAGCGCCTAAAGAAATATTGTATGTGTTAAAAGCGGTGCTGATAACATCTTTAGCATCTTTGTCTTCAGGTACAACAATCGCTGAAACAGTATCTGATTCAAAACCAGGTTGTGCGCATAGTTTTAATCCCCATGCTGCAATAGCTTTACGTACGCCTTCTGCTAAACGGAAGTGACGAGCATATACATTTTCTATGCCTTCATCGAATAGAAGTTCTAATGATTTACGTAAGCCATAGATCATAGGTGTAGCTGCTGTGTAAGGCGTATAACCCATTGCATTTTGTGCCATTTGATCTTTAAGATCTAAAAAGCAGCGAGGGAAAGTCGCTGTTTCTGTCAATTTAATCGCTTTTTGGCTGAAAGCCAGAACAGCTAAACCAGCAGGAAGCATAAAGCCTTTTTGTGATCCGCTGATTGCTGCGTCAATTCCCCAGTCATCCATGCGGAATTCAATGCTGGCAATTGAGCTTACGCCATCAACGAATAATAGTGCAGGGTGGCTAGAAGCATCCATTGCTTTACGAACGCCACCAATGTCACTGGTCACACCAGTTGATGTTTCGTTGTGTGTTGCTAAAACTGCTTTAATTTCGTGGTTGCTATCTTCTTTTAGGCGTGCTTCTAAATGGTCAAGAGGAATGCCTTTTCCCCATTCAATTTCATGAACTTCAACATCTAAACCTAAACGCTCAGCCATGTTAATCCATAAGTGGCTGAATTGACCAAAACGATAAATTAATACTTTGTCGCCAGGATTTAAAGTATTGGTGATAGCAACTTCCCAGCCCGCAGTACCTGTTGCAGGAAAGATGAATGCTTGTCCTGTTTCGGTTTTGAAAATCTTTTTTAGGTCTTCTAGTACAGGTTTAAGTAGCTTAGGGAAGATTGGTGAGCGGTGATCTTCCATAGGCACATGCATGGCACTTAGAATTTCATGTGGTGTATTGGTTGGACCAGGAATAAATAAGTGATTGCGACCTGCCATCTTTTGCCTCTGTTTGATTATGAATGTTGTTAACCCTGGTTATATAGTTTGGAGTGAACTATAGAGGGTAGATTAACCAGCCATATTGCCATATAAATATAAGATCATCAAGTATTTGATATGCATAATATTTGACAATAATCCACTAAAAAGTAAAATAGCAGGGATGTGGCGTTAAGTTTTTGACTGAATTACTTTCAAACACTAGCGTCAGTGCTTTTATTAAAAATAGTTAGGTAACTAAATGAGTCATACGTTATATGAAGCCAATGTACAGCGTGTTCAACGTTGTGAATTAGCCGTTCCAGGTTCAAACCCAGGTATGTTTGAAAAAGCAATGAAAAGCGGTGTCGACTTCATTTTCCTTGATCTTGAAGATGCTGTTGCCCCAGATGATAAATTACAGGCGCGTAAAAACGTTATTGAAGCGATTAATGACATGGACTGGGCGGGTCATGGTGTGACTGTTTCTGTGCGTATCAATGGTTTGGATACACAGTACATGGTGCGTGATGTTGTTGATTTAATGGAGCAATGCGGCGACAAGTTAAACACTATTTTAATTCCTAAAGTCGGTGTTTATTCTGATGTTTACATGGTCGAAGCTATGGTAAACCAATTAGAAATGCAGCAAGGTTTAAAAAATAGAATCGGTATTGAATGTTTGATTGAAACGGCATTAGGTATGGCGAATGTTGAAGATATTGCTAAACAAGGTGCTTTAGGCGGCAGAATGGAAGCCTTGCATTTTGGTGTGGCGGATTACGCAGCAAGCAACCGTGCCAGAACAACAAATATTGGTGGTTTAAACCCTGATTACCCAGGTGACCAATGGCATGCAGCAATCAGTCGTATGACTGTAGCGTGTCGTGCTTATGGTTTACGTCCTATTGATGGGCCTTTTGGCGATATTAAAGATCCTGAAGGTTATAAACTAGCGGCTAAACGTGCGGCAGCATTAGGTTGTGAAGGTAAGTGGGCTATCCATCCTTCTCAAGTTGAATTGGCAAACGAAGTGTTTACACCACCTGCGGCTGAAATTGAAAAAGCACACCGTATTTTAGCGGCGTTAAAAGAAGCTGCAGCACAAGGTAAAGGTGCAGCGGCATTAGATGGTCGTTTAATTGATGCTGCATCTGAGAAGA
>DAOVVZ010000197.1:0-4422 GCA_030636915.1 Methylomarinum sp.
ATAATGGCTTTAGGAGCGTCAACCGATTTCATGGCGATACGTATACCACGCAGTAAATACTCGATTTGCTCAAGCATTACTCGGTGGTCAGTGGTTAAAAAGGGTTCACACTCACAGCCATTAATGAGGATGGTATGAATATTACAATCATCTGGAATATTCATTTTAACGTGGGTAGGGAAGGAGGCTCCACCTAGCCCAACCATACCTGTATTTTGTACCGCTTGAATCAGTTCTTTACGGGACATTTGCTCAAAGTCTTTAAACTCACTGGCAAGTTGTGTTTGTGTTGAACTAAGTGCCGTATCGATGATAATCGCCTGCTCTTTATTGCCTCTGGCGTTAGGTACTAAATCAATTTTTTTTATAGTGCCAGTAACTGAGGCATGCAGAGGTACTGACATAAAACCATCAGCTTTAGCAATTAGCTGGCCACGGCGGACCTGTTGACCTACATGTACTACTGGAATCGCAGGTTTACCGATGTTTTGAGATAAGGGCAAAATAATTTGAGCAGCAAAAGGCAGACGACGCGTTTGGTGGTCGTGTGTTTCTTCTTTAAACCCTTCGGGATGTAAGCCGTGAGGGAATGTTTTTTTGCCGAAAAGCTTGAATAGATTCATAGGTGTTTTTTTCAACGAAGATTTGTTACGTTGATTTGTTTACTCTGCAAAGACTTCTTTTAAATCAATATTTAAATCGGGAAAAACGTGTGATGTCGCTATATCTTCCTCTGCATACATTGCCATTAATTGGTATTTGTTTATTTTCGTGTCTAAGACAAACTGATGCAGGGCTTGTTCATAGGGATACACTATCCAATATTCAATAACGCCGCTTTCTTGATAAAGCTCATACTTAGTTTGCATCTCTTTTTTGGAATTACCTTTGGACAGGATTTCGATAACCAAGTCTGGTGCGCCTAGGCAACCTTGTTCTGTGAGTTTATCTGTATCACAAATAACGCATAAATCAGGTTGTATAACCGTGTGGATATCTTTGTCCGCTTTAATGGATTTGTGATGATCATATAGGCGTACATCAAAAGGGGCGGCAAATGCATGACAGTTTTTCTTTTTAAAATAATGAAAAAGTAAACCGCTCAACTGCCACGAAACACTTTGATGTTTAACATTAGGTGCAGGCGACATCAGCATGATTTTACCTTTGATTAATTCAACGGTTTTATCAAGCTGCCAGGTTAAATAATCAGCATAGGTATAGCTTGCATTCAAATCTAATTGGGATAGCTGAGTGATTTTTGCCATGGTTTATTACCTTATGTGAAACTAATTGTTACCTTGTAGGAGTGATTTTAGCCACAATTAAAGTTTATGCCGCGGCTAAAGTCTCCCCTACGAAGGTATCAGAACACTGAGTGTTTTGAATAAGCATTTCTTACTGAAATTTTTCAGCTCGTTTGATCAGTTTTTCCAAGTTTGGTTCATCAGGATTCCATGGTGTACCTGGGTGGATAATCACCGCAGTACATTTTTCTGCTGAACGTACAATGTCCTCAAAAGTGCCTTTGGTTGGGTCTATGACGATGGCCTTTTTCTCTGCATTGTATTGAAAAATACCCGGTGCAATATCGACACATTCATCACAGGTTGTACAATCCGGTGTTTCAATCCAGACCGGCTCAAATGCGGGTGCAGCAGGTTTTTTATCGGCCGCTTCTTTTTTAGCTGCTTCAGCGGCTGGTTTTGGCTCTGGTGCTTTTGGTGCAGCAGGTTTAGGTGCAGTGGGTGTTTTTGCAACCACTGCCGGTACGTCGGCCAAAATACGGGTTAAAGCGCCGGCATCACCACCAACCATACTCATTAAGCCTTCCGTTATGGTCTGTGCCATTTCAGCTTTGGCTTGGTCGGCAATCGCTTGGGTATCAACTTCTACACGGTTATTGCCACTTAAACCTTTTAAAGTGTGCCAAAACGCTTTACGTTCTTGGGTGGCTGATACCATGCTCGAAGAAACGACGACTTTAAGTAAATGGTTACTTTGCGGATGCACTGCCCAAATGAAAGGTATGTTTTCAGCCTGGTCACGATCAGATATTTCAATATATTCAGTCAGTAATACCATGTCATCTGAGCTGCTGTCTGCTGAAACGGCTTTAAAGTGATGCGCATATTGTGCTTCAGTAAGTGCCCAGTCGGCATAAGTTAGAGGCACGTCCATAGCAAATTTGTTACCGTATTCATCGGTGTAATCTAATGAATAGATAATCCAGTCTTGATCTAAGTCAGGATTGCCGGCTAGACAGATGCATTCTTCCCATGTTTTTCCAAGTCTGGGATCAAAGGTAGTTAGTGGATAAGCGCGAGATTCAACCGCTAATTTACTTTGTAAGGTTAGCGAGTTGTTAGCGATTCCATTTTCAGGCTGGTTTGAAGCGTAAATACTCCATAAAGCAGGACCCCTATAATTGAGGCCATCGATAAAACCGGCTAATAAATGCGAGGTATTTGAGATTGAACCTTGTTGGACATAAGCGGTACGATGCGCCATTGCAATAAGGCTTAATTCTTTACGTGTGCTATCAGAGTCATTAGGTAGTTGATTATCTAATACCAGTACTTTAATCGGCAAGCCAGAGATAAGGCTATGAGATAAGTTTTGGAAGCCGGAGTCAAAGCTGCTGCCTTCTGCACCTAGTGTAACTAATGGCGGGCAGAGTAAATATTCTTCTTCACTAAACTGACGCCAGTCAAAATAAGCAAAAAACTTATCATGTTCGGTTTTATCATATTTACCTTTAATTTCCAGCTCGGCAATACGCATAGCTTTAAAGCCTTCTGCCATTTTAACCATGTGTCCTTCAAACAGCCCCATTGCTAATGAGGGTGCATCTTGAGATAAATGGCTGGCCCAAGGGAAAGGATAAGGATTGTATGGAAAGTTTGCTGTGCGCTCAGAAGCTTTATTGCTACTTTCTGTCATGCCTAAGTTAGCACGACCTTCACCCGATAAGCCCTGGCTATAACTCCATTTTAAGTGTTTTAACTTGGCAACAATTTGTAATGCCCAGCGTAACCATTTTGGATCAATAGGCTGGATTGCTTTGTCTTTATCTAACGCACCGCTTAGACGCGATAAGGTGAGATCAACACTTTGATTCTCATCTATAGCTGTTTCCAGTGCATCAATATCCGTAATATCCAATGTTTCTACCAGTTGCAGACGGATATGTTTTTCCATGTCTGTAATCAGCTGATTGATATGTTGAATATGCTGTTCAACACGTGGCTGCATTAAAGCGGTGACAGTGCTGGTAAATAGATGAATAGCGACTTTCTCACCACTACCTGCGCGGGTGTTATCACTATTAAGCATGGAGTTATGGTTTTTCTTGTCTAGTAACAAGGTATCCAAAACGCCATCTTTTGCTTGCAGGTCGTCAATGCGACTGTACTTTTTATTAGATGTCGGTAGATCCAGCCAATAATCCCAATTTTTACGCAGGGTTTGAGTCGATTCAGCTGTTTGCTCAACCACTGTAAGTGCCTCAGTTTCACACACGCTGACACATTCCATGCAGCCTTTACAACTGTCTGGATTAATGGTGATAGAGAATAAGCCGCCATTTCTAGGCATCCGGCTGTTCATATCATCATGATACGGTTCGGTCAGCGCAAATTTAAATGAACCTGAAACCTCTTTAAACCATTCAAATTCTTGAGCGACTTCGTCTCTTTCAGGTTCTGCATATTCCTTAATGGTATCGCCAATCGCTTTGGCGAAAATAGGGTCTAAGGTAGTGCCTACTGATTTATTAACAGTTAACTCATGGTATTTCTTTTCTGCTGTGCGAATGGCACGGCGCAAATGCTTAACGGTATGGCCTGATTTTTCAATACGTTTGATATTGGTTTCAAACACTTCATTAACGGTATTGATTAAACCTGGAATTGCACTGTCAGGACAAGAGGTATAACAGTTGCCGCAAGCGGTACAGTTTTCTGGTGTCCACTGAGGGTGTTGCGAGCGATTTGCTGTCATATCTGCAAAAACACCAGTTGCCGCAGGGACAACGCCTAAAGCGATAAACGGGTCAGCCAGGTTTTTGGGCGATTTATTATCGTTATATAAATATCCTGTTTGATTCCAAAAACGATGAATATCGGCAATAGCCTCTGCATTTGCTGGTTTTTGTTGAAACAGTAAAGGGTTTGAGCTGTGATCAAGTTTACTATTATATGAGTCGCCTACGGCCATTTTCGCAACGATTATTTCTTGAGCCTCGTTATAACTGCGTTTAACTAAGTCTAAGTCATTATCAATAACGGCTTGAATTTCTTCTTCTGTTTTATCAAGCAGTTCAATAATAGGACTTACTTTAAAAAACACCGATTTAAATACGCTGTTTTGTAAGTCAAACTGTAAGTTCAGGTCATCGTTACTTTCTTGGGCGATTTTAAT
>DAOVVZ010000207.1:0-4307 GCA_030636915.1 Methylomarinum sp.
ATGATGATCACATCATACAGCACCAAAACCACTCCCCAAAAGTAAACAAAAAAATGAAGGCACTATTTTCCCCCGCAGTTTCTTTAATGAACAAGTTGAATTATAGAAAAAAGTTCGCTTTATTGGGCATTGTTTCTCTTATGGCGATTAGTGTACTTATTTATAGTTTATTTCTTGGTCTTAACCAGGTAGTGCAAAATTCTCAGCGGCAATTACAAGGACTTGAGCTAATTACCCCCATATCAAAAGCTATTCAGGGTCTACAGTTACATCGAGGTCAGTCAGCCAGTTTTTTGGGTGGCACTCGCAGTATAGTCAACACGCCTACAGAAATAGCTACAGAGACATCCAATCACATTATAACGATTGAAAATAGTGTTTCAGACGACTTATTAATTCAAAATGATATCTGGAAAAGCATAAAATCAAATTGGGTTAATATAGTAGCGAATGGTCTTGACTGGACTATCTCAGAAAATTTTTCCGGACACACTCAATTAATAGATCAACTACAACAATTCAAAGTACTGCTTGCAGATGAATATGCTTTAACCTTTAATTCTGAGATTGATACTTTTTATGTAATAGATACCAGCATTAACAAACTCCCTCGATCTATGGAACAACTGGCTCAGCTCAGAGATTTTAGCACCCGTATTTTATCCAAAAAACAAGCGACTGATTTTCAACGAAATGAACTCATAGCACTGATAGCTAAATTAGAATCTTCTCTATCGCTGTTGACCACAAATCTTAATAAAATAGCAATTTTTAATAAAAGTATTGGTTCTCAGCTAGCCATTACTTCGACAAATATCAATCAATCTACCCATGAAATTATAAAGCTCATACAATCAGATATATTAGAAGGCCAATTTGTTACGCCATCCGAATATTTTTTCTCTCAAGTGACAGCAGCAATCAATAGCAGTCATGCCAAGATGTATCAAACCTTATTACCGACAGCAAGATCATTAATTACTGCACGCTTAGAACAAGCAAAAAATAGACTGTATATCAGCATTGCTGTTTCTTTAATGCTAATGATGATAGTACTTTATTTTGTTATAGGCATTTACCTTTCAATGAAAGGAAGTGTTCAGTCTTTAAGTCGCTCACTGCAACTTTTTGCAAATGGTGATTTACAAGAACGGATTAATCTTAATACCCAAGATGAACTTGAACCAATCGCAAATAGCTTTAATCAACTAGCAGAAAAAATCACCTCACTGCTTGATAATGTAGAAAGCAGCCAAAAGAAAATGCAACAAGTCCTCGATGGTTTATTGACTATGGCGGGCATATTATTACCCGATGGTACTTTAGATTTTGCCAATTCTACACCATTACAATTGTCAGGTTTAAAGCAAGAAGATGTTTTAGGCAAAAAGCTTTGGGACTGTCCCTGGTTCTCCCATAACAGTTCAGTACAAGATCAAATACGTAGCGATTGTCAATTAGCAGCACAAGGTGAAGCGGTTGATAGGGAAATTGAATTTGCATTACTAGACAGTGTAATCTGGGTGGATTTTAGTGTTCACCCCGTGTTTGATGAGCAAGGAGCCATAAAATTTCTAGTTGCTGAAGCAAGGGATGCCACTCGCCGGCGTTTAGCAGAAGAACACTCAAAACGTAGCCAAAAAATGGATGCCTTAGGCAAAATAGTTGGTGGTATAGCCCATGATTACAACAATATGCTGGGCGTTATACTAGGATATGCTGAATTATTGGAAATGAAATGTGATGATACTGAAGGCGTAAAAGATTACATCAATGAGATCATTCGTGCAGGCGATAGAGGAAGAGTACTAACACGAAAAATGCTGGCCTTTTCTAAATCAGAAAACAGTAACCCTGATATATGTAATATCAACAGCACACTACATAGCTTAAAGGATATGCTGGCTAAATCATTAACCGCCTCCATCAATCTAGAATACAATTTACATCATCAAATTTGGCCTGTTTGGGTTGATGCTAATGATTTAGAAGATGCCATCTTAAATATGAGTATCAACGCCAAATATGCAATGCCTGAAGGTGGCTCATTAACAATAAAGACAGAAAACGTCACCCTTACCAGAGAAGAAGCTAAGTTATTAGGCCTAACAATTAATGATTATTTAAAACTTAGTATCACGGATACAGGGTGCGGCATGGATGAAGAAACCAAAAACCATGTTTTTGACCCCTTCTTTACCACTAAAGGCGAAGCAGGCAATGGCCTAGGGCTAAGCCAAGTATTTGGATTTGTAGAACGATCTGGTGGTGCTATCAACTTATACACACAACTAGACGAAGGCTCTCAATTTAGTTTATATTTTCCTCGTTATCACACAGAAAACAAAGAAGAAAACAAAACATTTAATAGTCACTCTGCACCTCAATTAGCAGGTGATGATTGTATTCTCGTTGTTGATGATGAGCCGGCATTGCGCGAATTAGCAAAAAAAATACTGACCCATTTTGGCTATAGAGTCCTAACCGCTAACTCCGGTGAAGCTGCGCTAAATATTTTAGCTTCCCAGCCTGTTGATCTTATGATTAGTGATGTTATCATGCCAAAGATGGATGGTTTTCAACTTGCTAGACAAGTATTAGATCAATACCCATCGATTAAAATACTACTAGCCAGCGGTTTTAGTGATATCAGACACACGGACTCAAATCAAAATTTACGAAAAAACATGCTTAACAAACCCTATACGTCAAAAGAACTTCTGACCAGTATTCGCCTATTACTGGATGGGTATCTTTTGCCTAAGGATACTCAATGACACAAGAAGCTATCTTAAGCTCTGAGCAAGAGTGCAATATATTTATTGTCGACGACAATGAACAACAAGCTCATTTAATGCAAGAAATGGCCAAGGCTGCCAAGCTAAAAACCCGGGTATTCACCTCTAGCATTGATTTCTTAAAATCATCCATCACGCATTACGACATCGTAGTACTGGATTTACAAATGCCAGATAAAGATGGCATAGAAATCATGCGTGAACTTGCCTCAAAAAACATAAAGCCTCATTTTATTTTAGTCAGTGGTTTTGATGAACGCGTATTACATTCAGCCAAACAATTAGCCGAGTCCAAACAACTTAATGTTGTGAGCACCCTGACAAAACCTTTTAAAGCAAAAGACTTTATAGCGCTACTTACAAAAACACATGAAGCCTGTACTTTAAAAAGATCTCAGCAAATAGAAAGCAATAAGCAACTTAATAATGACTTAGCATCCAGTATCAACCTGGCTCCAGATACCGAGACAATTACCATAGAAGACTTAAAGCTTGCTATACGTCGACATGAATTGATCATTCATTATCAGCCACAAATTTGGTTTGATGACAATCGACTGCAAGGTGCTGAAATTATAATGAGATGGCAACACCCAAGCAAAGGTTTGATTCTTCCAGAACAATTTATTCCTCTAGCAGAAAAACATCGACTTATGAATCTGCTCACAGAGGAAATATTGATGTTAGCTATTAAAGATCACAAAAAAATCACCGAAAGTCAACTTGATATAAAAGTAGCAATTAATTTATCAGCACAAAATATTAATGATTTATCAATGCCTGAAAAATTAGAAGCTTTAGTCAAAAGTAATAACATTGACCCTGAGTTTTTCTCTCTGGAAATAACCGAATCAGCCTTAATGAATGGGGTGTCTGAATCCCTTGATATTTTAAATCGATTAAGGATGAAAGGCTTTTTATTATCTATAGATGACTTTGGTACTGGGCACTCTTCACTAGTAACGCTTTATCAAGCACCTTTTACAGAACTTAAAATAGATCAGCAATTTGTTAAGCACATAACCGTGGACAATGATGCAGCTGCTATTGTTAAAATCTGCATTTTGCTCGCTAAAGAACTAAACATGCACTGCGTCGCAGAGAGTGTTGAAACGCAAGAAACATGGGATAAATTAAAAAAATTAGGCTGTGATATAGCGCAAGGGGATTTTGTCGCCCCCCCAATGCCAATAGATGATTTTATCGACTGGGTTGGCAAGAGAAATCATTAAACAATCAATGTCCTACTGACTATTATTCTCAGACTTTTTTACACCTAAACAACATAATGAAACAAACTAAATCGAGAGTGCCAAGCATTTTAGATAAAGTGGCATTTTTAACGGCTATACCCAAGCGACTTCAAGGTGCAGGATTGAGCACCTGAAAATTATCGTTAATCCTTCCGTTTAAAGAATCAGCAATTTTAGGCAAAATATCATCAAAAAAATGATTTATTTGATGTCTAAACGCCTTTGCGGTCGTAAAATATTTATTATTTCGAACCTG
>DAOVVZ010000067.1:0-6788 GCA_030636915.1 Methylomarinum sp.
CCTGCAACTTATCTTCTATGTCTCGCAGATTGGATGACACTTGCTCAATTATGCTACCTTCAGGCTCCCAGTAATCTATCATTACTTGGAGTCTTGAAGATTCCGGAAAAAATATCACGGGCACATAACGAAAACCGATAATCGAAAGAATCAACAGCCCCACCATAGAGCCCATAAATATAACTCTATATTTAATTAAAACCGTTAATAAGCCTCTAAATTTCTGATAAAAAGCACTACCGTAGATATCTTCATCGTCTCCTTTTTCTGGGTCAGGTAACATGGCCATACACATCAGCGGCGTTACGGTTTGTGATAATACCCAGCTAAACATCAACGAGATAAAAACCACGGTAAAAAGACTGCCTGCATACTCACCAGTACTTGCTGTAGATGTAAAGATCGGATAAAAAGCCATACAAGCCACAACTGTAGCACCTAATAATGGCCAGGAAGGTACGCTAGACGCTTCAATGGCAGCCTGTCTTCTTTCTACGCCTTGTTTTAGTTTAACGATAAAGCCATCGACAATAACAATGGCATTGTCCACCATCATCCCCATTGAAATAATTAATGCGCCCAGTGAAACACGTTGCAAATCAATGCCAGCAATGGTCATTACAATAAATGTACCCAATATTGCGACGACCAATCCACTAACACCAATAATGATGCCAACGCGAATTCCCATGCTAACAGCCAGCACAATAAGAACAATAATCACGGCTTCAACCAGATTAATCATAAAGGCTTTAATAGATTCGGCAACAGAATCTGATTGCCAGGAAACCTTGTTTATTTCTATCCCTATCGGTAAATTTTCCTGTAATTCGGCCAGTCTTTGGTCTATCGCCTTACCGACTGTTACCACATTAGTTCCACCAATAGGCGCTAATGCCATCGCTATAGAAGGCTGCCCATTAAAACGCATAAGTTGTCTAGCAGGTTCTGCATAACCTTCACTGACTGTGACTACATCTTTAATATGTAGCAATTCGTTTTTACCCCTGGGATCCAGTTGCGATGCAGTGACGGTTAATTCAGCAATATCCTGCGCCTGTTCAAATGCCCCCGTAGGTGCCACACGTAAACGTTCATCCTGAATTTCTAAATAGCCTGCATCAACAATTTTATTTTGCAGTTGTAATGTTTTCTGTAAATCAGCAGCAGTCAAACCCATGGTCGCTAATTGACTTTGCGAACCATCCAGATAAATACGTTTATCCTGGGCACCCCACAAATCAACCCTGGCAACGCCTTGTACCAGGCTAAGTTCTTTACGTAATTGTTTTACATAAGATTCCAGTTCAGCATAGGTATAGCCATCACCGGTAACCGATAATAAAAACCCAAAAACATAACCAAAATCATCACCTACCGAGGGTTTACTGGTACCTGGTGGTAAAGTATGCTGAATATCTCCAATTTTTTTTCGTAGCACATCCCATGTCTGGGGCAATTTATCCGCCCATATTTCATCTTTAATATCGACCTTGATGATGGATAAACCAGGACGAGATTCTGAATAGATATTTTTAATCTCCTGCATTTCCTGAAGTTTTAACTCTATGCGATCTGTCACTTCAAGTTCAACCTGTTCAGCACTCGCTCCAGAGTAAACAGTGGTAATAGCCGCTGTTTTAACGCTAAATTCGGGGTCTTCCAGCCAACCTAAGTTAAAAAAACTGGCGATTCCAGCAACTATAATTAAAAAAGTAGCAAAATAAGTAACCGGCTTTTTATCTATGGCAAGTTCAACAAGACTCATGACTTATTGCTCCTTATCTTGCATTATTCTAACTTTCATACCTTCGCGAATAAAATGAACACCTGCGGTTGCTACCCAGTCACCCGTTTTAAGTCCATCCGTAATAACCAGGCCTGTTGAAATAATTTTTCCTAACGTAACTGCTTGGCGATGTGTTAACCCCGTGGCTTCATTTATCACCCATACATAAGATTTATTGTTATCAGCAGGTGAATAGACAGCGGATACTGGTACTTGAATCCCTTTGGTCTGAACCATCTTATTAGGTGCCTTATCTGAAGCTCTACCCCGGGCTTTACCCGCCATACCCGGCAATATTTTTATGTCTTTTGGCTGCTCCATAATCAGGGTAACTGGATAGGTACGCGTAGTAGATGATGCTTCCGTACCAATTTCCTTAACAGCTGCTGAAATTTCATGATCTGGGAAAGCGTCAAATATAACCGTAATATTTTCTGCGTAGGGTACTAATGAAATTTTTGACTCAGGAATATCAATAATCATTTCTATCTGTGATAAATCAACTAGCCTGGCAACTTGTTGCTTTGCTTGTACTGCCTGAAAATTCTCCACATAAAGTTCAGATATGTATCCTGAAAAAGGGGCTTTCAATTCGGTGTCAGCCAAGGCTTTGACGGCTTTATCCCGCTCTGCACTGGTGACCCGTGCTTCGGCATTTAGACGGTCATACTCTGACTTAGAAATAAAGTTTTTCTTAATCAGCTCTTTTGCACGATTAAAATTTGCGTAGGCATTTTGCACATTCGCTCTGGCTTCTGCCACATTGCTACGAAAATCACGTGAATCTAAACTGGCGATCAACTGGCCTTTAGCAATATTCTCACCGATTTTAACGGGGCGTCTATTGAGCGTACCACTCACATCAAACGCCAGGTTAACTTCACGTACCGCTTTTGCCCTGCCCGGAAAATCACGGCCTTTTAGTTGCTCGGCATCACCCACTTTAATAGCGCGGACTGGACGAATGATTTCAACCTGTTCAGGTTGATCGTCTGCACAACCAACTATTCCAAATAAGAAAATCAACAAAATTAGCTTTATTTTTTCTTTTTTTCCCTGCATTATTTTCACCATGAGATATGTTTATTCAAACTCTAACGTCAAAGCTAACCTTAGCGTACCGTATAATTATTCCGTATACTAGAGTTTTTTGAATATATTTTAGACTTGCAGTTGCTAAGTTCTGCAAAATATGCTTTTAATTTATTACAATTTCAGATAATGGCAGATAGTCAATATTCTTTAAATCAACACAGCGTCTACAAACTGGTCAACAAGCGACTGGGACTAGCCCTACTGTTTATTTTGCCTGTCCTTGGTTTAAGCAGTTATTTTCTGCAACAACATAGGTTGCTGGAAAATATTCAAGAACTTGCTATCAAGCGTGCCAACCAATTTACCCTGCGATTGGGTACTCTTTTAATTGATCCGCAAGCTGTTGACAATGGCAAGCTACAACAAAGCTTTAATCGACTATCTAACTCTACAACCTTCTATACTGAAGGCATTTTTGTCAGTGCTATCGTAGTTGATAATCGAGGAAAAATAGCAGCGCGTTATCATCGTAATAAACAAAATCTCTCCAATTCATCTGATAAAATTTTAGAACAAACCATTAATAAAAAAGGCAATCAGTTAAGAAAAATGTCTGCGCAAAGAATTAATATTGATAACAAAATGTATTTCCTACTGCATTTTCCAATTAAAACCGCCAACAACAAAATATTAGGCCAAGCTGCCCTATTATTTTTACCTTCCGCCGAGCGCTTGCGCAGTATTCAAAATAGTATCTGGAAAACGACATTAGCGGCCACCACTATTGTCTTGCTCACCACTTTAGCTATATATCCAGTTATTATCCGGTTAACCCAGCAGTTATCATCCCTTTCATTTGATCTGCTTAATGCTAATTTACAAACTGTCAAAGCCTTGGGTAGCGCCATTGCAAAACGAGACTCTGACACAGATGCCCATAATTACCGCGTTACCATCTACTCTGTCCGTCTAGCTGAGGCTATCAATTTAGACCAAAACACAATGCAGGGACTGATCAAAGGAGCTTTTTTGCATGACGTCGGTAAAATTGGTACACCTGATAATATTCTTCTCAAGCCGGGAAAATTAACTGATAATGAATTTGAAGAAATGAAAAATCATGTCAGCCACGGGGTAGATATTATAAGGAGTTCCAGTTGGCTTCAGGATGGAGAAGACGTTGTTTTACATCATCATGAAAAATACAATGGTAGCGGTTATGCCGCTAATAAAGACCAAATACTTGCGGGAAAAAACATACCGATAGTTGCTCGTATTTTTGCCATTGCTGATGTGTTCGATGCCCTTACCTCACGCCGCCCTTACAAAGAACCATTTGATTTTGACACTGCTTTGGCAGAAATGGAAAAAAATATCGGCACGCATTTTGACCCCGAATTATTTATCACATTCAAAATTATTGCTAAGCCACTCTATGCCAAACTAGCGAACCGTGAAGATGAATTGCCGAAAAAGGTGCTAAAGGAAATTGTCCATTTATACTTTCTAAAGGATCTAGAACAACTTCTTTCTTAAACCGATTTAATAAATGATTTGGAGATTAACTCATGTCTTTTGAACTGATAAAAAAACTGGACCAAGAAATCTGGATGAAAGTCAGTGGTCAATTCACCGTTGACGATTATCTGCAAACTCAAACTTTAACACAATTTGGCCTTGAGCTATATCATGAAAGCCGTGCCTTAATTATCCTGGATAATTTTACAGGATGGAGTAAAGACCCAAGATGGAATGATATTTTATTTATGCAAGAATATGCAGATAAGATAGAAAAAATGGCTATTGTTGGTGATAAAAAATGGAAAGAGGATGTTTTTATGTTTGTCGGTAAATCCTTCCGTAGCACTGAAATCGAATTTTTTCCAGAAGATCAGCTGGAGTTGGCTACGGACTGGCTGTCTGAAACTAACTGATTTTTTTGTTAATAATACTCACTCATCAAAAAAGTATTTTAGCGCACATAAATGTCCCTACAGTAGAAAACCCCAAATTCTGATGCGCTATGTGTATCCCCATTCCTTTTATTTAGACTTTTATCACTATGAAAAATATTCTTCTGATACCTCTTGTTTTTCTCTTTCTAGCTCTATTTATAGTGCCTGTCTCAGCCGAAGAAAACCGAAATCAATATTCAACCTCAATCATGTTTAAAGCACCGAAGGCACACGAAGATGCTAATCAAAAATCTGAAATTGATTTACATAACCAACATTGCCTTGATTTACAGAAAAAAATCAAAGACCTAGAATACCGACCCGTTCGCCGTAATGCTGCACGAGAACGCTATAAAGCAGAATGTCTTAATAAATAATAACCAGCAGAATAACAAGTTTTTAGCATTTAATCGCCTCTCTCCACTTTAATTAAGGGTTTCTTCAGATGTTAGATAATCATAATTCTTATACCACTGACGAATTTAGCAAAAAAGCCGTTGAAGCTACCATCAAAATAGGTTTTGTTTTACTATTATTGTCTTGGTGCTTTAATATCATCCAGCCTTTTATCAATCCTCTAGCGTGGGGCCTGATCCTTGATTTTGCTCTATATCCTCTCTATCAAAAACTATCAGTGTTATTAGGTGGACGTGAAAAATTGACTTCAATGCTGATAACGACAGTATTGATTCTCATAATTATTGGGCCTTGTGTTTTTTTAGCCGACATGATCAGTCAAAATGCTCAAGACCTGGCGCATAAGCTTAATACGGGTAATTTCTCCATTCCGGCACCGACGGAAAATGTTGCCAGCTGGCCATTGATTGGTAAGCCAGTATTTAATTTCTGGCAACTGGCAGCAACAAATATTAGTGAAGCACTAGTAACACTGGCACCACAACTCAAAGAAATTACTAAATGGTTAATTTCTTCAAGTGTCTCAACCATGATGACTATTTTGCAACTACTTGTGTCCGTCATCATTAGCGGTATGTTATTAATTAACGCTAAAGCTGGACATAAGCTAGCAGTATCTATCGGCAAACGTCTTGCCGGCAACAAAGGTGAAGATCTAACTGCCTTATCTATTGCCACCATTCGTGGTGTAGCTCGTGGCGTTTTGGGGGTGGCACTTATACAGTCACTTTTAGCAGGTGTCGGTTTCTTTTTTGCGGATATTCCCGGAGCAGGCATTCTGACAATCCTCTGTCTATTTGTTGCGATTGTTCAATTACCCACTTTTATCTTGCTACTCCCCGTTATTATTTATGTGTTTTCCATACATAGCACTCTGTTTGCAACGGTCTTTATGCTCTGGATGGTTCTGGTAGGCTTACTAGATAACGTATTAAAGCCTATTTTGATGGGTCGCGGTATCGATCTTCCGATGACTGTTATTTTTATTGGTGCAGTAGGAGGAATGATGTTTTCTGGAATTATCGGACTTTTTATAGGTGCTATCATACTAGCCTTGGGTTATAAGCTATTTCTTTCCTGGTTATATGAACAAAGTTAAGGATACATGGACGACTGGGTTAAGCGAATAGCAAAACCCAGTACGGCACTATAAACTGGGGGTCCTAATATAATCAATACAAACTGCGCATTGATTTAATTCAGATTCTACAAAATCACAAAAGAGCTGGTCTCTCATGCTTTTTAATAATATCATCATAAGTACCGTCGTTTTTCATTGATTCCAATGCTTTATTAAATTTAACAATAATCTCGGTATGATCTGGATTGGCTTTGCTAACAGCAATATGTGCCCCTCTCTTAATAAGTGCTTGTGGCAGGATTTCCAGTTTTTTCACGCTGCTTTTCATATATTTATTAATTTCATAACGAATTTTACGAATATCACCTAAAGTCATATCAATATTCTCTTGTGTTAGAAACAAAAGGTTTTGTATCAAATAATTTTGTTGCAGTTTTATAATTTTTCTCGACTCTGTAAAATCGTCTCGGTATGCATAATTCTTAAGCGTTCCAATAATTAAACCTTGAAG
>DAOVVZ010000056.1:0-7200 GCA_030636915.1 Methylomarinum sp.
AACTGTAGCTGAAGTTAAATTAATGAGCGCTATCAGTAGAGAGCGTAGGCTGGCTGATGCGTTATTGCCGGTTAAAGATCAATATGATTATATTTTAATTGACTGTCCACCCTCGCTAAACATGTTAACTCTAAATGCAATGGTTGCATCGGATAGTTTATTAATTCCTATGCAATGTGAATATTACGCGCTGGAGGGGTTATCTGCATTAATATCAACCATGAAAGATATTAAAAATAAGATTAACCCAAATCTATGTTTAGAAGGTATTTTAAGGACAATGGTTGATAAAAGAAGTCTTTTAACTAAAGATGTTTCAGATCAATTGCAGGAGTATTTTGGTAGCCAAGTATTTAGAACCTGTATACCTCGTAATATCCGCTTAGCAGATGCACAAAGTCATGGCTTACCTATCATAATGTATGATAAAAGTTCTCGTGGTGCTGTCGCTTATATTGCGTTGGCTGGTGAAATGATTAGAAAAGAAGAGAAGGCATAATGGCATCAAAAAAGCGAGGGCTGGGAAGAGGGCTTAATGCCTTATTGGGTGATATGGAGCCAGCAGCACAAGAGAAATCTCACAGCCAAGAAAGCTTGCCTATAGAGTTTTTACAGCGAGGTAAGTATCAACCGCGTAAAGATATGAATCCTGAGGCTTTGAAGGAGTTAGCTGATTCAATTAAGGCTCAAGGAATTATTCAACCCATTGTTATTCGTACAGTTGGGGAAGATAAGTATGAGATTGTCGCAGGGGAGCGTCGCTGGAGAGCGGCACAGTTAATCGAGTTGCAGGAAGTACCAGTTGTCATTAAAGATATTGATGATCGTGCAGCAATGGCAGTGGCATTAATTGAAAATATTCAGCGTGAAGACCTCAATGCTTTAGAAGAGTCTGAAGCATTAAAGCGATTGGTTGATGAATTTGAGCTAACTCATCAGCAAGCGGCTGATGCAGTAGGAAAATCAAGAGCAATGGTCAGTAATTTACTGCGCTTGATCGATTTGCAAAGTGAAGTAAAAATACAACTGTCGAAAGGTTTGCTAGAAATGGGGCATGCCAGAGCATTGTTGGCTTTGGAGGCAGAAAAACAAGTCGAAGTGGCTAATAAAGTCGTTAAACTGGGATTGACTGTTCGAGCGACCGAGAAATTGATTAAATACATGGGGCAAGAGAAAAAGACAGGGAAAGCGCCGCAAGATACTGATACTTTAAGGTTGCAAGAGGATTTGACAGAAAAAACAGGTGCTAAAGTTATCATTAATCACCAGAATAGTGGTAAAGGAAAGTTGGTCTTTAGTTACACTAGTCTGGAAGAACTTGAAGGTATTATTAGCCGGATTAATTAGCAGCTGAGTTCGTGACCTCGCTACAGCACTGGACACAAGCTCTTGACTCCACAGTGGCTAAAAAATACCCGCTTAACCTATGGGTGAAACCAATAACTTGCGCCCAGTTATCCGCATTGAAGTCGCGGATTCAGGTAATAGAAAAAGGGCTTTAGGAATTAAATTCAATCATTATGAATGACGAGCTGCAATACAGTCGATTAGACGCCGCATTTTCAAAGTTTCTGACACAACGGACAGTGTTTAATAAAGAGCAAAAAAGTGATTTTGAAAGCTTAGTCGCTAAATTATCTTTTCGACAGTCTCAAGGACACAGCTGTATTCATCTGGATGAGGCTGGACAAGCGCTTGTTAGAGCCTCTGGTTTGGCATCAGAAACTGATTTGTCACCTTTGATATTGGAGCAAGATCGGTTGTATTTGCATCGCTATTGGTTTTACGAAAATCGGTTGGCAGAACAATTGAAATGTTTGCTCAAGCGTAGTTATTCAAAGCATGATCAGGAGGCTTTGCTGGCAAGATATTTTGTTGAGCTTATCGATGAAACAGACTGGCAGAGAGAAGCAACAAAAAAGGCATTAAACCAGGCTTTTTGTATTATTACTGGCGGTCCAGGTACGGGAAAAACCACCACTGTGGTGAAAATTTTAGCGATATTGCAAGAATTAGCCATAAAAGATGGTAGCGCTTTGCATATTGCTTTAGCGACCCCAACGGGCAAAGCTGCCATGCGTTTGCAGGAATCAATAGGGTCTAATAAAGCAACACTGCCATGTTCAGAGATAATTAAGCCTCTGATACCAGAGGCTGTGACCACAATACATCGATTGTTAGGCGCACGCCCATCGTCACCCTATTTTAAGCATGATTCAAATAATCCGCTGGCTTATGATCTAGTGGTTGTAGATGAGGCTTCTATGGTCGATTTGGCGCTCATGAGTAAACTGGTGGATGCTTTAAAGCCAGATTCAAGACTTATTCTCCTTGGCGATAAGGATCAACTGGCTTCTGTGGAAGCCGGCGCAGTGTTGGCTGATTTAACAGCTGTTTTGCCTGAAAATACCGTAGAGTTAAAAAAATCGCACCGATTTAAAGGGGCAATTAAAGCATTGGCTGAGGCGGTAAATAAGCAGGCGGTTGATGACGCATGGAGTTGGCTTGAAAATGACCCGGAGCAAATAGGCTTACTTAAGACCGATTTAATTGAATATATTGCAGAGCAATACTTGCCCTATTTAAAGGAAATTAAAAATAACGCAGATTTTAACTCTATTTTTGCGGCTTTTAGTCGGTTTCAAGTGCTATGCTCTAATCGTCATGCTGAACGTGGCGTGGTTGAGATTAATAAAAATGTTGAAGCAAAGCTGGCTCAGCAAAATAAAATACAGATAACAGGGCAATGGTATGTCGGTCGGCCGGTGATGGTGACTCAAAATAACAGCAGTATGCAGCTCTATAACGGTGATATTGGGCTTTGTTTGTATGATCAGGCGTCTACAGCAAATCGAGTGTTTTTTCTGCGTCCTGATGGTAGTGTAAAAAAAGTACTGCCTAGCCGAATGCCCGCACACGAAACCGTTTTTGCCATGACGATACATAAAAGCCAGGGTTCGGAGTTCGATGAATGCCTGTGTGTTTTGCCGCATGAAATTAACCCCGTTTTAACTAAGGAGCTAATTTATACTGCGATTACACGTGCAAAAATCAAGCTGAGAATTGTGAGTGATTATTCTATTTTTAGTGAAACCTTAAGGCAAAGTGTTTTGCGTACAGGTGGTTTGTCAAAGAAGTTAGCAGGTATATAAATGCAATTAATTAAGCAACAAATTGACACTCGTTTAATAACCTTAAAGCAGGCAAATCAAGCGCTGCACGAATTGACAGTTGATCTAAGTTTGTTAGATGCAGTTAGTGAAATGACGGCAAAAGTTTCTAAGGCGCTTGACTTGTTAGTGGAGCAAGGTGACGGGCTAACGGATGAGGGTTTTATTGCTTTGCTTTCTGATTCTGAGGCGATTGATGTATTAGATGAAATAGTCGATACGGATGCGGTGAGTGAGTTAGAGGATCGCTTTTTCATGGTGATAGGTAGTATGGAAGATAATGAAATGGGCGAATTTTTAACGGAGCTAATAGAAAAAATTGAGATACGGTATAGCGATTTGGTAGAAGCCATTCATGAGTTGAATGCCCTGCTAAATATAGATGGATAAAAGCATCGCTAAGCTCCTGTGGTGAGGTCAGTGTTATTTGTGGGATTAGTATAGCTGTAGGGTGGGCAAAGCGGAGCGTGCCCATCATTTAAATATGATGGGCAGGAAATAATTTATAAGTTAGTGTTTTGTTAAATAACAGCGAGATTAAGAATTAATGATCGCGTTGCACAGAAAATTTAGCCAATGTAATTAAGGCATCCTTATAAGCGGAATCTTCTAAGCAATCAAGCGCATCAATGGCTTTTTGTGCTGCATCATCAGCACATTTTTCAGTATAAGTAATGGCATTAGTTGATATAACAATGTCATAAACCTCGTTAAATGCTTCTCTTGAACCTTGTTTAATCGCATTAATAATCACATTGGCCTGGTCTTCTGTGCCATTTTCTATTGCGTAGATTAAAGGCAGTGTGGGTTTACCTTCGGCTAAATCATCGCCTAAGTTTTTACCAAGTTCTTCGGTTGTGGCCTTGTAGTCTAAAGCATCGTCGATTAACTGGAATGCAACGCCTAATTGTTGTCCGTAGATGGCAAGAGCTTCTTCGGTTTCGTTATCTGTCTCGGCTAATACTGCGCTTAAACGTGTGGCTGCACTAAATAAAATAGCGGTTTTTCTGGCAATGACTTCAAGATATTTTTCTTCTGTGGTATCCGGATTGTTACAGTTTAAAAGTTGTAATACTTCACCTTCCGCAATTGCAGTGGTTGTAGTAGACAAAATTTCCATAACCCGCATGTTATTGGTGCGAACCATCATCTCAAAAGCACTGGAATAGAGATAATCACCAACTAAAACGCTGGCAGCGTTGCCCCAAACAGCGTTGGCACTCTCTTGGCCTCTTCTTAGGTCAGATTCGTCAACGACATCATCATGTAATAAGGTTGCTGTGTGGATAAACTCAATAACAGCCGCTAAAATCAGGTGGTTGTCGTTAGCTTTTCCTAATGCCTTGGCTGCGAGTAACAAAAGCATGGGTCTTAATCTTTTGCCGCCGTTGCCAATGATATAGTGACCAATTTGATTGATAAGTAAAACATCAGAGCTTAATTCGTTGATGATAAGTTGATCAACAGCACTAGTTTCTTCTTTGGTTAGATTTTTTATTTCATCAAAATCAATGGGTTTTGAATTATTTGCCGCTTTTTGTGCTGTCATTCGTAAATTTTTAAGTAACCTGTTTAAATCAACAGGACATGCTATTGAATAACAAGGGGTGGTGTCAATAGCTTTCTTGTGTTATTTTATGTCCATCTTCATGGGGTGTGTTGATTAGTAGTTGACGTGCCTTGTTTTTAAATATATAATTTTCTGTTCACTTTTAACAGATTAAATGCTTGACGGAGCTTACGCAGATGTACGCGGTAATTCAAACAGGTGGTAAACAGTACCGAGTAGAAGAAGGTACGACACTAAAAATAGAAAAACTTGAACTTGGCACAGGCGACAGCGTAGAGTTCGACAAAGTATTAATGGTTCAGTCTGACAATGACACTAAAATTGGCCAGCCTTATGTCGAGTCAGGAAAAGTTACTGCTGAGGTAGTATCTCAGGGCAGACATAAGAAAGTAAAAATCATTAAATTTAAAAGACGTAAGCACCACATGAAGCAAATGGGGCATCGTCAATACTTCACAGAAATCCAGATTACTGGCATTTCTGCTTAATATAAGGGAGTAAGCAATGGCTCATAAGAAAGCGGGTGGTAGTACTAGAAACGGTCGTGACTCCAACGCCAAACGATTAGGCGTTAAACGTTACGGTGGACAAGAAGTTCTAGCCGGAAATATTTTAGTTCGTCAGCGTGGAACTCGTTTCCATGCTGGTGAAAACGTAGGCATTGGTAAAGATCACACATTGTTCGCGAAAGCGGATGGTAAAGTGCTTTTCCAAGAAAAAGGCCCAAAAAACCGCAAATTTATCAGTATTGTGGCAGCTTAATAGCCCAATCGTTATAAGTGCAGTTATCATTAAAGCCTCGTCATTGACGGGGCTTTTTTGTTTGTATTAAATAATAATGTAGGTGAGTAGGGAGGTTGTGGTTTGATCTTAATGCTTAAAAAAAATGAGATTTGTTGACGAAGCTGATATTCGAGTACAGGCTGGTGATGGTGGTAATGGTGTTGCTACTTTTCGTAGGGAAAAATATATTCCTATGGGTGGTCCTGATGGTGGTGATGGTGGTGATGGCGGAAGTGTCTATCTTATTGCTACGGAAAATGTAAATACCTTAGCTGATTTTCGTTACCTGTCGTTGCATAAGGCTCAGCGTGGCCAAAATGGCATGGGGCGTAATTGTACCGGTAGAAAAGGTGAAGATCTTTATATTCCTGTGTCGCCAGGTACTATGGTGTATGAAACCACAACCGATGAAAAGATTGGTGATTTAATTAAAGAGGGTGATACCCTGCTAGTGGCCAAAGGTGGTTTTCACGGGCTAGGTAATACGCGCTTTAAAAGTAGTGTTAATAGAACGCCTCAACAATTTTCAAAAGGTCAGCCTGGCGAAAACCGAGTTCTTAAGCTTGAGTTAATGGTTATTGCTGATGTCGGCTTATTGGGTATGCCTAATGCCGGTAAGTCCAGCTTAATTCGTTCGGTCTCATCAGCTAAACCTAAGGTGGCTGATTATCCATTTACTACGCTGCATCCAAATCTGGGAGTGGTGAGGGTAAGTGATATGCGTAGTTTTGTGATTGCGGATATTCCGGGTGTGATTGAGGGGGCAGCAGAAGGTGCTGGGCTGGGTTTGCAGTTTCTAAGACATCTTTCTCGTACGGGCTTGTTGTTGCATATGATTGATGTAGTGCCTTATGAGTCAATGGATACACCTGTTGAGGCAGCAAAAAAAATCATTAATGAAATTGAGAAATGGAGTGATGATTTAGCAAGCAAGCCTCGCTGGTTGGTATTGAATAAAATAGATCGATTATTAGATGAAGAGTCTGATGCGCATTGCAAAGCCATAGTGGAAGAGTTGGGATGGGATGGTCCTGTGTTCGAAATTTCGGCACTAAAAAAACAAGGTACGCAAAACTTGATGTATGCCA
This sequence comes from Methylomarinum sp., assembly GCA_030636915.1. Lineage (GTDB taxonomy): Bacteria > Pseudomonadota > Gammaproteobacteria > Methylococcales > Methylomonadaceae > QPIN01. The sequence continues at coordinate 6,612 of DAOVVZ010000056.1, forward strand.
TTATGGATTTCCTGGATCAGCAAAAACAGCAGGATAAGGAACGTGAGCAGGAATAACTTTTCTGGCGTTAATCGAGTTGTTGTAAAGATAGGTAGCTCACTCCTGACAGCAGGAGGAAAGGGGCTAAACAAGCCTGCTATTGCCGAGTGGGTTGCTCAAATGGCAGGCATCAGCTTGCAAGGTAAAGATGTTTTACTGGTTTCATCAGGTTCGGTTGCAGAAGGTATTTGCCGTTTAGGATTGACTGAGCGGCCAAAAACCTTGCATGAACTTCAGGCAGCTGCTTCTGTTGGCCAAATGGGCTTGGTAAAAACCTTTGAAGACAATTTTCAGAAACATAATCTCCATTCCGCTCAAGTATTATTGACGCATGATGATCTAGCGGATCGTCAGCGATATTTAAATGCGCGAAGCACACTGTTAACGCTACTGGATTTTGGTGTTGTTCCTGTTATTAATGAAAATGACGCGGTAGCAACAGATGAAATTCGCTTTGGTGATAATGATACTTTGGCTGCTTTGGTTGCAAAGCTAGTTGAAGCTGACTTGTTAATAATATTAACCGATCAAACAGGCTTGTTTGATTCTG
>DAOVVZ010000331.1:0-3320 GCA_030636915.1 Methylomarinum sp.
CATGGATAACCTTCGCCATACCATAGTTGCTACGAATAAATATAAACAACCTGTGACAGGATTTGAAACAGGGAGAGTTTACTCTGGAATTCGGGGAGTAAACCCAGTTTCAATTATAAATGATGCAGGAAAACTTGAGCATATTGGTGCCGTCGAAGCGGGGGTCTCATTTGCAATTGTTTTAAAAAACCTTTCTACAAGTTTTAATGTAGATGCTTCTGTTCTATTGTATGAGCATCATCTACGTAATAAAGTCTGGCCTAATTTTTTACAGAAAATTTTAGATGAAAAGCCCCCCATAAATGGCTTAGTCATTGAAGAAACAACTAGTCGGTTAATTAATTCTCTATTATCAAATTCAGCCAATTCAACTATTCGGCAAATTGAGAATTCAGATTTAAGCCTACAAACAGTTAATATCAACGATCAACATTATTTGTATGCTACTCAGCCATTAAGGGATTACTTGGGTGATCATAATATAATTGAACCTGATGCTGGACAGATTGCTATTTGGAAAAACATTACTAATTTACATGAAAATTATAATAAAAATTTTCAAACTAATATTTATTACGCAATTAGCAGTTTTTTTCTAATTGAAATCTTTATATTTTTTGCAATACGTAAAATTTCCAATCAATTAAAGACAGTTATTGCAAACAAAACTGCCGAAATAGATCTACGAGCTCAAATTTCTCAAATCCTACAGCAATCGCTACCTCTAAAAGAAAGATTAGAACTAGTTCTAGCAATTTTATGCACATATAGGGACTTAAAGTTACGGAATAAAGCGGGCATTGTAGTTCAACAAAAAGATTCGACTGACTGTGAAGTACTGGCTTCATTTGGTAATTTCTTAGATCAAACCGTTAATACAGAACACTGTTTAAAAATCAATGAAATCACATCCAGTCAAATTATATCTGGCGGAAAAATAGAAGTCATTGGTCACTGTATTACAAATCATGAATCTATGGTTTCTACCTCTTCTGCTCATGGGCATTACATTGTTCCTATTAAATATTCAGATGTTACTTTAGGAATTTTATTTCTTACCACGGCATCTATTCCTTCAAAAAAAGCATCGAAACTTGAATTATTGACAAGTATTGCTCAGATGATTGCATTAGCTGTCTCAAATGATAATGCCAGTAAAGCGTTAGTACACGAAAAAAATAATGCGGAGAAGGCGAATAAAGCTAAATCAGAGTTTTTATCCTCAATGAGCCACGAACTAAGAACGCCTCTTAATGCTATTTTGGGCTTTAGCCAATTACTATTACTTGATGAAGATGAACCCTTAACGCAAAATCAACGTAAAGATATTGATCAAATTCTTATGGGCGGAGATCATCTTCTGAAATTGATTAATGATGTTCTTGACTTTGCAAAAATAGAAGCTGGAAATGTCTATTTATCGTTAGAGTCAATTTCTGCTAAGCAATTATTAGATGAATGCTTAACATTTATGCAACCGAATGCTGATAAATACAAAGTCCATTTGAACACTTCCTGTTGTTGTGAAAACCTTGATAATATACTGATTTATGCCGATTATTTACGTACTAAACAAGTACTGTTAAATCTACTATCCAATGCAGCAAAATACAACCGAAAGAATGGCACGATTCATCTCAATTGCAATATTGAAAATGATAGGATGTTTAAAATCATAATTACTGACACCGGGTATGGCATCAGTGAAGAAAATCAACGTGAATTGTTTAAACCATTTAGCCGCTTAGGTGCCGAAAACAGTGATATAGAAGGTACTGGAATTGGACTTGTTGTCTGTAAAGAACTGATTGAAAAAATGCAGGGAAACATTGGATTTGAGAGTAAAGTAGATATAGGATCATCTTTTTGGTTTAAATTGCCAATATCAAAACAAATAAACATAACGGCTGAAAATAAAACTGAAAACTTCCCTGTTGCTCAAGAGCTAAGTGGGTGTCTACTATATATTGAAGATAATCAATCAAATGTATTACTAATGGAAAAACTCGCTCTACGTTTTGATGGATTAGATTTATTAACGGCAACAACAGCTGAAGAAGGAATGAAAATCGCTGAAAAGATACAACCGGATTTGATTTTTATGGATATTAGCCTTCCCGGTATCAGCGGTATTGAAGCTCTACATCAGTTAAAAAGTAATCCAATTACAGAAAAAATCCCTGTTTTCGCATTAAGTGCCGCAGCTACAATTGATGACAAAAATAAAAGCAAGGGTATTGGTTTTGAACAGTATTTAACTAAACCTATTGAAATCAATCAGATAATAAATGTACTTTGTAATATTCTCGGAAAGAACGATTCACTGTAACTATATTATGAACACTAATTATTAATTTGACTGACTACAATGGGTTGTTTGGCGGTCTTTTACGATAAAATAGACTACAAGATTAAGTTTAACCTAAAAGATAGTTACACAGAATTATTTACAGGGTCTAAGCTTGTTAACAGGAAGAATCCTATCAACAAGCTACATAAATGTATTTAATATTCGCATTAAAAACGTGACAGACACCTATAAAAAATGGGTAACTGTCAGATTAAGTCAATACATATTATTTAGCTATTTCTAAAACAGAGCTTAAGGGGTCAGAGCATTTTTAAGGATTATTTTTATAATCCATTGTTTTTTAAGGCCTTACCAATTAAGGAATCCAACTCCTTTTGTTATTTTTTGTTCAAAGGGAGGACGCCCCCCCTCTACCCACAATTTCGTCATTCTCTTTTAGGCGTTATTTCGATACCAGACCAGGCTCTAAAATAATACCGAACTGTGTATAAGTTGATTGCGCCCCTTGTGTTCAAATCTACAGCTCCGCCTCGTCATTAGCGAGTGCGATGATCGCCCCGGTCAGTCCCTTGACTACCTGCGCCATCGAAGTGTAGTCGAGCTTATTCGGTGTGTCTTGCGCAGTGTGATAATAGGGATAGCGATGAAATGCGGTATCGGTGACCATCAGAGCCTGGTAACCTTCCCGCCAGAAGGAAAGCTGATCGCTCCAGGATACCCCTGGCACAATGCTGAAGGTGGCCAGATATTCTGAGGGAAACGCCGAGTTCTTGCGGAATGCCTCCACTGTTCGCTTCAACTGTTTGCGCGAGGCGATGTTGGACACGAAGGCGATGAAATTGGCGCGATCTGGATAGAACCAGCCGATAATCGGTGGATAGCTTTGGGAACGGGGGGCATTACTATATGCGCCCAGCATTTCTAACGACATCATCACTCTGATGTCGTCGCCGCGGCTACGTGCTGCTTTGGCATAGACCCCGCTGCCCATCTTACCCCAGTAAAAAAA
>DAOVVZ010000145.1:0-5020 GCA_030636915.1 Methylomarinum sp.
TATACAAGATAAATAGGTATGGATAAGTCACAGGTCCCCATCATCTATGCTTAGACTATTTCATTTATATAGAAAACATATTACTAAATGGGACAAAATGCAATTTACTTTTCAATTAACTCAAAGACACAGCATATTAGGGGCTGTTGCCGTTTCAGAAATGAACATAAGAATGCACCATAATAAGGTTGAATTTACTTATAGATTCCCGATAAAAGACTTCGGGAATGACGTGTGAAATAGAAAAATACAGGCACTTTGGTTGTTATTACGAAACGGCAACAGCCCCTAGTGCTTTAGTGGCCAATATGTGGGTGTTTTATTGCATCATAGCTAAAAGCTGAACACTCTTGGTGTTTGACTAACTCAGTTGAAAAAAATCGACAAGCAGTTTAGCCCAATGTACCTGGTAATAGAAAAGGATTAAAAAGAATGTAATAAAATGGGCAATATAGACTCGTGGGCCTGATTCGCATTGTGCTATTGCCATTGAAATTAGTAACCAACCAAACCCTGGTACGGGTGCAACAGCATAAGTTGTGATGCAAAAAACCAGTAAAACAAAGTCACGACTTTTATATAGTAAGCTGTTGATGGGTGACAAAAAACAGCAAGCGACAATAACCTGATCTAATACATTCCACCAGGTTGCAATAATTGCCAGTACATGAAATTCAGCTGACTGTGGGACAATTTCACCATGAGATAAGGCGGGTGAAAATTGATAGGCATCCAATAACTTTCTGGCATCATCAATTTGTTGATAGCTGATATTTCCAAATAATATGGCAAAATCTTCAAACCGGTCATCCGTTAAAAATAAATAACGAAAAAAAGTGCCATTCAGATAATCCGCAGCACTAAGCTTCTGAAAGCTCGCCAGCAAAAAAACCAGCCCAATTAAAATGCGCGCATTGTTGGCTAAGATCCTAGGTGAAGATTCACGATAAACATATAAAAAAACTGTCAGACACCATAAAGCTAGCAGATAAGCATGATTGTCAGCCATGGGCCATTGATCAATCACTCTGTAGCCAGTCAAAAAAAATAAGCTTAACCATAATAGTGATTGCTTGCGCAATTGAGTGGATAACAGACCGACTGCGGCTAAACTCAGTATGAAAGGGCGGGTAAATGCGTTTCCAACTTGAGTAAATAACAAGGTCAGTAACGTTAACTGTGCACTGATATCAGCAGTATTTTTTTGGCTTAACTGTATTAACGATGTGATAAGTGATGTTTTTTTCAATGAGTCGTCTTGTAATCTATTGTGTTCAATATTTGGTAGCTGGGTTTTAATGTTTCTGAGTCATAATGGGTCACCCATATTTCAATTCTAATAATAGGAAAAGTATGCTGGTTAAAAGCTAAATAGTTTTCTACTTCGATGGCTAATTTTTGGATGTTTTTGTTATCAGGTAAACTGCGAACTTGTTTGCTAAGTTGTGATAGCTGCTCAGGAATCTCAATTTGTTCCTGAATGATATTGTTTTTGAGCGCAAAAATCTTTATAAACCGCGATGGACCATAATCTGTGGTTGAAAACATGCCATATCCACCACCTAGCCAGGGACTAAGGTGATGATTATGCACAAGATAAAAATGATAACCTGCTATTAAGATAAAAAATAGGATAGGAAGATAAGAAAATAGTTCTTTGATTGTAATGGAAATCTTCATTTGACTTTTTAGTCAGGTCAGAAATAGCAAACACTTATTTCTGACCTGAATAGTAACAGGCTAATAATTAAAACATACGCTCAGAGATTGACCAGCCCAACTCTTTGAGTTTTTGTTTGGCCATAGGGCTAGCAGTACCGGCTAAAATCATTTGTTTCTTATTTATTCCCAGTCTAGAAGACGCTTGGTGACTAAGGAATGTAGCAACTTTTGCCACATCAGCAGTCCACAGTAGATGGTCTAATGGTAAGCATAGAACAAGGTTGTTTTTAGTTGTAAGGCCACTAACAAATGTTCCTAAACCGATAAAACGTGAGATGGGAGAATAGACACGGTTAAAATTGCTATACATTTCTGCCTGGCGTTGACGAAAAAAAGCAACATCAGGGTCATTGGTACTGGTCGCAAATTTTATGAAAGCACTCCTGTCAGCCGTGTTTTTCATAGTGTCTAAAGAACTTACAATAACTGTTTGTTCTCGAGGGGTGAACATGCCATTCTCAATAAATAGGTCGATATTTCTTTCACTAATCGACATATTCGACAGTTTTTTGCGGTTCATTATGCACAAATCTGCAGGTGCAGTATCGCGAAAAACTTTGTTCAATAAATTAGTGGTGCCTGTAGCTGTTGTAATTGGGCCTGTAACTCCTGCAACGACTAATGACATAGCCATATTACCGCTATAACCAGACCAGGTTAAGTTATCAAGTGAGTCTTGCAATAATGGATTTCGAGAATATACATCGACATTCATATCATAGGCATAATCTCGTTTGGTTTTGGCAAACCCAATGACGCTTTTTAATCGGTTGTCTTCAGCATCACTACGGGACTGTTCAATAACATTTTCTCCTGCCCGTTTAAATATCTTGCCAACACCACTAACAGCGTTAGTGACAGTATCAACAGGGCTAGTGACAAGTGTATATGCGCCTACGACGACATCTTTCCCTTTTTCATAAACACCACCGCCAAATTCTTTTAATTTACTTTTTTCTTCAATTTTAGCTATGGCATTTATTTCCTGGACTCGTTTATAGGCCATGGCGGTTGAAACGGCTCTGATTTTTCCATAAGGCGAGTGAATCGTATAAAGAAACAAATAACCATCATTGAGTACACTTCTATCAATAGAATGATTGCGGCCAAAAATCATACTCTGTGGTAATAAGTCGGATACTTTATAATGTTGTGGGCCTTCAAAGGGGCCTGTAGGGTATGGGATAGTGGTTAATTGTTTAGCGGGGTTTAAATGATCGTTACCAGAGTTTTTTGCCGATTTGCTGGCTTTTGTCGCGCAAGATGCGAGTAACAATGACAGACAAATTAGGGCGATAATTTTAGTGTATCGTGTATTCATTTTTCTAGTCCGTAGTTACAAGCGATTGACAGCGTTCATTAATGATAGCTGAAGTATTCTTATTGCCTACGCCATTAGCTAACAGAGCAATAATGCGGTCATCAGTTTCATAGCCAATGTGAGCTTCAAGTGGATTAGCCATATCAACACCAAATGCCTTGATAATTTTGGCTACATTAATATTGATGTTGGTGATATCAACACAGAGTCTTGAATCTAGATAACGGTCAATAAATCCATAGGGTATAGCATAACTGAGTATGTCATTAGGATCACTGAATGCGATGATAGAGGTTTGGCTGAGTATACGTGAATTGTAATTCTCTCCATCTTTATGACAATAAGCGTCCCATTGACCAGTGACTGCCGGTAATTTACGGCCTAGCTGTAACATGGGTAATTGATTGGACAGCATATAAATAGGAATTTTCTTTTGTTGAAACGCTTGAACCAATTCTTCAGGGCGATCCATACCTCTTATTTTGCCAGTTGTATTGCCAAATAATGCGGCAATACGTTGTAAACCGTCAATGGTTATTCTGCTACCGAGACTATGAGAAATCAAAGCATAATGATCACTGTTCATGTTATTAACAGATTTTTCATTCGGAATACATGCTTGATTTGAGGTAGCTGGTAAATCTCCCCATTGAGCAGAAATCATCCAGCAAAAAGATTGTGCAAAAGAAATGAGTATGTCTTCTCGACTTTCCCCCAGGTAAATCATAGGGTCGGGGGCGGTATCATTAGAAAATTTCTTTAAAATGTCGTTTACGGCAGTTCTGCGAAAAGAATATTCCCCTGAATTATCGTAGGATAGAACAGCCTTTTGAGCCGCAGTGATTTCAGACCAGGTCAATTCGTAAAATAAAAGCTCATGACTTTTATCTTCATTGGTTAAGCGATTAACTCTGAGGTTACCCAGTTTTTTGGTGTTATCGAGCGGGTCAGTCAAGGCAATGTTTTTGGTAACTTTACCGATATAATTCAGCTTCATTTCATTAGACAGCTTTTCCATAAGCTGAGTTGAATAACCGGGTATGTGGTCGCCTACGCCATGTACCATCAGCACTTTTGCTGTTCCTGCAGGATTTTTAACTTGTGGCGCTAGACCAAGAAAGGGTTCGCCTCTAATTTGGCAGATACGGGTATCTTCTTCCTCTTTTTTATCTAAAACAGCTTCAACCATACCTCTGCCAATACTACTACAGCCACTGAGTAGGATTATGCTTGTTAAAATAATACTATGTGATAATTTCATAACACTCTCCAAAGCTAACTAATGAGAACTAAATTATTGTGTTAAAAATAAATACTATGTTTAAAATGTTAAATATTGATTAATCTCTTGTAAATCAGTTTCACTTAAACTACCTGCAGCCTCTTTTAACTTTATACCATTGATTAAATAATCATAACGACTTCTAGAGTAATCTCTCATAGAGCGATAAAGGTTTCGCTGTTCAGCTAAGACATCTACCATTGTTCTCGTTCCAACCTGGAAACCAGCTTCTGTTGCTTCTAGTGCACTTTCTGACGATTTAACTGTCGCTAGTAAGGCTTTTACACGACTTATACTTGATACTACATCTCTGTATGCATTTCTAACTTGTCGAGTAACCGTTCTTTTTACTTTAGTTAGGTTTTCTTTTTCTCGTTGATAATTGAACTGAGCTTGTTTGCTACGGGAATGCACTGCGCCACCTTCAAATAGTGGTAGATTAAGTTGTAAGCCAACACTTTGGGTATCACCTCGTAGCCCAAAATTACTGGTATTGTCCTGAACACCATAGTTGGCAACTATATCAATAGTGGGTAAATGGCCACTTTTTTGCAGGTTAATTTTTTTTCGAACAACCTCTGTTTGGTTTAATTGAGCAATTATATTGAAATTATTATTTTCAGCTGCTTTGGACCATGAAGTTATATCAGTTGGTTCGGGAAAATTTAATGGAATACTTTCTTGTAATGAGTTCA
>DAOVVZ010000058.1:0-7114 GCA_030636915.1 Methylomarinum sp.
AGCTTACCCTGTAGTTGGAATAAGCTATAAAGAGCTTCACGAAATATCTTTGATGTTTGATAGTTCATTACCTATCCATATAGCTTCAAGAATTCATGCTGAACCAAATAATAGTTACTACAGTGATGATGAGATTCTAAATACTTTAGATAAAAGACCATTAACAATGGATGATGTAAATTTACTTTTTGATGAAGATAGTAAAAAACGACTAGAGTTATTGGTATAAGCATCTATTTTTCTTGGCAGTTGATGTGCAAGAGCAAAGCGGGCAGACTCTGTATCTGATTTAATGGTTGCTACTTTAAGGTCATTTGCCTGTAGAGTGATAGAGCCGTCTATTAAATAAATTAAGTCATTAGTGATATCATTTCTTTTAAATAAAAAAGTGTTGGGATCAGCATGCTCAACTGTAATTAAGTTACAAAGAGAGTTAAATTGATTAATGGGCAAGGTTGATAAGGGAATCAGCTGCCGGATAATTTTGCCTTCTTCTGAGTGGGGATCTACTGTCATTTATGAAGGGTGTTTTAGAATCAATTCAATTTCTTGTATTCTACCTGAATCCGTAACTAGTGTCGTAGTGAAGTCACGGGCTTAGGTTCTAATGTTCAGATTAATATTACGAGTTCAAGTATATAATATTATGGGGAAAATAAATGAAATGTACACCGCATAAAAAAATAATTCCATTCATTATGTTTTGGTTGCTGTTTTCCGAAATGTCTTTTGCCGGACTACCTGTTTCTGTGGATGGAGAGACGTTACCGTCATTAGCACCTATGCTGGAAAGAAGTATGCCGGCAGTGGTTAATATATCCACTACAAAGAATGTTCAACTGAGAGAAAATCCTTTATTAAGAGACCCTTTTTTTAGACACTTTTTTCAATTACCTAAGCAACAACGGCAGCAACAGCAAAAAAAGAATAGTTTAGGGTCGGGCGTCATTATTGATAGTCAGCAAGGCTATGTTTTAACTAATCATCATGTGATTGATAAAGCCGACAAGATTATGGTGACACTGCGTGATGGACGGCAATTTGATGCCATATTATTGGGGGCAGATCCAGAAGCTGATGTCGCAGTTATTCAAATTTCTGCCGATAATTTAACAGAGCTACCTATTGCAGATTCAAATGAGTTGAAGGTAGGGGACTTTGTGGTTGCTATAGGTAATCCGTTTGGACTAGGGCAAACCGTAACTTCTGGTATCGTTAGTGCATTGGGGCGTACTGGCTTGGGCATAGAGGGTTATGAAGATTTTATTCAAACGGATGCCTCAATTAACCCAGGAAATTCAGGCGGTGCTTTGGTTAATTTAAGTGGCGAATTTGTTGGAATGAATACAGCCATTCTTGCACCTAGTGGCGGTAATGTGGGTATTGGATTTGCTATTCCTTCTAATATGGTCATGACACTTAAAACATCGTTGGTTAAGTATGGCGAAGTAAGGCGTGGTTTGCTTGGGGTAACAACGCAGAATTTAACGGCAGATCTTGTTAAGGCGTTTGATTTAAAAAATACCCAGGGTGCGGTGATCAGTAAAGTGACAGAAAACTCTGCCGCAGATAAGGCGGGGATGGAGCCGGGCGATATTATTGTCTCTTTAAATGATAAAAAGGTTAAGGGTAGTCACCAAATTAGAAATATTATTGGGCTGCTACAGATTGGGGATGAGGTAAACATTAATTTAATGCGAGGGAATGAGAAAAAGACCGTAAAGGTAGTGCTAGAAAAACCTCAGAAAAAGCAGTTGGCTGGGAACTTATTGCATCGCACATTGAAAGGAGCTGTTTTAATTGCAACTCAGAAAGGGCAGGTTGAAGGTGTGCTTTTTGCAAAGATAGAAAAAAACTCTTATGCTTGGCGTGCTGGATTAAGGCCGGGGGATGTTATTGTGTCTGCAAACAGGTATCGGGTGCATAATTTAGACGAACTGAAGCAAGTCGTCGATCCAGTTAGAGCCTTGTTAATTAATATTCAACGTGGACCAGAAGCTTTTTTTCTGGTGTTGAAATAAGGAAAAGAGAATGACTACAGAGCAACAATTTATACCATTAAATATTGCTATATTAACGATTTCTGATTCAAGAACAGAAGCAGATGATGTGTCAGGAAAGACATTGGTTGAACGGGTAGAAAAAGCGGGGCATAGGGTTTGCCAAAAAACCATTGTCGCTGATGATATTTATCAAATAAGAGCCGCTGTATCGAACTGGGTTGTGGCGCATGATGTCAATGCAGTGATAAGCACTGGAGGTACAGGGGTAACGGGTAGGGATGGTACGCCAGAAGCAGTTATGCCTTTATTAGATAAAGTGCTAGACGGTTTTGGTGAAGTATTTAGAATGCTGTCTTATCAGGATATAAAAACATCTACTATGCAATCCAGGGCTATTGCCGGTGTGGCAAATGGGACTTATATCTTTTGTTTGCCAGGTTCATCGGGGGCTTGTCGAACTGCATGGGATGACTTGATTAAAGAGCAGTTAGATGTGCGGACTAAGCCTTGTAATTTGGTTCAGCTAATGCCACGATTAAAGGAAAAATAATGCGATCAGTTTTTTTGTTTATGGCGGCTGTAGCGGGTTTGACAGGCGTTGCCATGGGGGCATTTGGTGCGCATGGCTTAAAAGCTATTTTAAGCCCTGCAATGTTAGCCGTTTATAAGACTGCGGTGGACTATCAAATGTGGCACGCCTTGGCTTTAGGGTTTATCGCTATATTTAGGCTGCAATTGCCAGAATCTGGTTTGCTTAAATGGGCTGGCTGGCTAATGTTTACGGGTATTATCCTGTTTTCTGGTAGCTTATATTTATTGGCGATATTTAATGCGAAGTGGCTGGGTATGATTACTCCGCTAGGTGGTGTCTCTTTTCTTTTTGCTTGGGGCTGTGTGGCTATGTTTGCTTATAAGAAAGTGGAATAAAATGCCTGAGTCACTTTATTTTAAGGGTGTAGGGAGGCTTTTTTAGTCTATCCTGTCCCGAAAACTATTTACATTGAGCGGACTGTAGAAGTCCGCTTTACAATTGACTGACATAGAACAAATATGCAAGACGCAAACGCTCAAACAATTTATTTAAACGACTACACAGTACCTGAATATTTAATTGATAATGTAGAACTTAATTTCATTTTAGATGACGAAAAAACTCGTGTGGTTTCAACCTTGACTGTGCAAGCTAATCCTAATAGTCAGGTGCAAAATACAGCTTTGGTTTTACAAGGCGAGGGCTTGGAGTTAGTCAGTGTGGCGATTGATGGTGTTGCATTAACTGAAAGCGAGTATAAGCAAGATAATGAATCGTTAAGTCTTACTAAAGTACCGCAGAACCAGGTTTTTATTGTTTCTATAGAAAACATTATTAATCCAAAAGCAAATACTGCACTAGAAGGCTTATATCTATCTAGTACTATGTTGTGTACTCAGTGTGAAGCAGAAGGTTTTAGAAAAATCACCTATTTTCTTGATCGCCCTGATGTTATGTGTACTTTTAAAACCACATTAGTAGGTGATAAAGATAAATACCCGGTGTTATTGTCGAATGGCAATAAAGTAGCAGAAGGTCAGTTGCAAAATAATCGCCATTGGGTGACTTGGGAAGATCCTTTTAAAAAGCCATGCTATTTATTTGCCTTGGTAGCCGGTCAGCTAGAATGTATTGACGATAGTTTTACCACCATGAGTGGACGTGACATTAGTTTGCAAATTTTTGTGGAATCACATGATATTGATAAATGTGATCATGCCATGCAGTCTTTGAAAAACTCAATGGCATGGGATGAGCAAACTTATGGGCGAGAGTATGATCTGGATTTATATATGATCGTGGCTGTGGGGCATTTCAATATGGGCGCCATGGAAAATAAAGGACTTAATGTATTTAATACCAAGTTTGTACTGGCGCGTCCTGATACGGCAACGGATAGTGATTATGAGCATATTGAAGGTGTTATTGGGCATGAATATTTCCATAACTGGACAGGCAATAGAATTACCTGTCGAGACTGGTTTCAGCTCAGTTTAAAAGAAGGCTTTACTGTTTTTCGTGATCAGGAGTTTACAGGTGATCAAACCTCTAAAGCAGTTAAGCGTATAGAAGATGTTAAATTGCTACGTACAAGACAGTTTGCGGAAGATGCTGGGCCGTTGTCTCACCCGATTCGCCCTGATGCGTATATTGAAATTAATAACTTTTATACCTTAACAGTGTATGAGAAAGGCGCAGAAGTTGTGCGTATGATTCGTACCCTGGTAGGGGATGAGGGTTTTAGAAAAGGCAGTGATTTATATTTTCAACGCCATGATGGGCAAGCGGTAACCTGTGATGACTTTGTTGGTGCGATGGAAGCGGCAAATGATGTCGACTTAGCCTTGTTTAGACGTTGGTACTCTCAAGCAGGGACACCTATTATAGAAGTGGCAGAAAATTATAATGCACAAGCTAAAACACTTAGCTTAACCATAAAGCAACATTCGCCAGCCACACCTGGACAGCCAGTTAAAGAGGCCTTACATATTCCCATTAAATTGGGTTTGTTGGCAGCAGATGGTTCGGTAGCAAGTATTTGTATTAAGGGTTGTGAAGCTTGCGATGAAATTACCTTAGAACTAAAAGAAGATCAGCAGACCTTTGTTTTTGAACAGCTAGAGCAGCAGCCTGTAGTCTCATTATTAAGAGGCTTTTCTGCGCCTGTCGTTTTAAAAATGCAACAAAGTCTGGAGCAGTTGGCATTCTTATTAAGTCACGATGCCGATACTTTTAATCGCTGGGAAGCGGGTCAAAAAATGAGTGGCACCATTATTTTTGGCTTAATAAAAGATATACAACAAGGGAAAGCGTTAAGTTTAAACCCAGTGCTCGTTGAGGCTTATAAAAATATCTTGCAGCAATCATGGGATGATTTGTCGTATCTGCCATTATTGCTGAGTTTGCCAGAAGAGAATTATTTGGCAGGACAAATGGATGTCGTTGATGTTGAAGCGATCCATCAAGCCAGAGAGTTTGTTAAGCAGTCTTTAGCCGAACAGTTACAAGACCAATTTAAGGCGCTATATCAAAAATATCATAAAGATGAGTCAGGTCAATTTGATGCCGGTGCAATAGGTCGCAGGCGCATTAAAAATAGCTGTTTAAGTTATTTGACTAAACTGAAATCGAAAGAAAGTTATCAGTTAGCAGAGCAGCAATTTCAAACCGCTAAAAATATGACGGATCAAATAGCAGCATTAGCGGTTGTGGTAGACAGTGAAAACCCTGCTAAAAAATCATGTTTAGATAGTTTTTATCAGCAATGGCAAAACGAAGCGCTGGTTATTGATAAGTGGTTTACTTTACAGGCAAGTAGTTGTGCAGAAGATACCTTTGCAGTAGTGCAAAGGTTGATGAAACACCCTGCATTTGAGCTAACAAACCCTAATCGGGTTCGTTCATTAATTGGCGCGTTTAGCCAGGCCAATCAAATACACTTTCATGCTGCTAATGGACAAGGTTATCAATTCCTGGCGGATCAGGTGATTGCATTAAATGCCATTAATCCACAGGTTGCATCCCGAATGGTGGGTGCATTAACACAATGGAAACATTTTGATGTGAATAGACAAGCGTTAATGAAAGCAGCATTGGAACAGATTGTTAATACCCCTGATGTATCTAAAGATGTTTATGAAGTGGCAAGTAAAAGTTTGCTATAAAATTGGTGAATTTACGTCGATTAATTTGGAATGCAAGCTGGTTAACGGATAAGCAGCGAATTGAATGGTATCCTGCGTTTTGGTTGTTAAGGCCTAAAGTGCGGGAGCTATCACCTTGTTGGAGGCGGGTTAAAATTGTGTTGCCTCATAGCTGGGTTGCAACGAACACGGGTGGTAGTTTATTTGGTGGCTTTCAGGCTTGTCTTGCTGATCCTATTGCAGCCATGTCTTGCATCAAAGTTTTTCCTGGTCATGCTGTCTGGACACGTTCGTTACAGTTGGAATTTAAATATGAGGGGCTGACAGATTTGGAGTTGCGCTTTGCTATGTCGCCAGAACAGGAAGCGCAAATAAGGCAGGAATTAAAGCAAAAGGGTAGAAGTACTCCTGAATTTGAATATGCTTATTATCAGGCGGATGGCACTTTATGTACCACAATAAAGGCGCGTATTGCGATTAGACCTAAAGGATATAAAGCAAAAAACAAACGTTGAGTGGTAGAATACCAATCATATATGTGCTGGATTTTGGCTCATTTCTAATATTTGTAAAGCGTACAACCATTCTATAAGAAGAGGAATTTATGCGTAACTGGAAACTGTTACCCGCTTTGGCAGGCGCAACACTTGTAATTGCCATTGTTTTATATGTTGCTTTCTACTTTGTCTTTCTGGATTTATTTGTTGATTTATGGTGGTTTAGATCACTAGAGTTGGAAGCATATTTTTGGTTGAGATTGCTTTATCGCTTTATCCTTTCTGGTGGAGTGACCTTACTGTTCTTTGCGATTTTCTATTTTCATTTTTGGATAGCTTCACGTTATTTGGGGTTAAGTCCACCTGATGATGTGTTGTTGGATGCGGATAAAAGAAGGCGTTTTCAACGTTTTGCCGAAGTGTTTATGGATGGGTCGGCAAAGGTATATACGCCACTATCATTTATCCTGGCGGTTATTATTGCGCTTCCTTTTTATGATCAATGGGAATCTGCAATTCTTTTTTTCTTTGGTAGTTCTGCGGGTATGACTGAGCCGGTTTATGGCAATGATGTCAGTTTTTACCTGTTTTCTTATCCCGTTTTCATGTTGATTCAACAAGAGCTATTGATGACAGCCATTTTGTTGTTTTTTTTGGTGGGATGTTTGTATTGGTTAGAGCACATATTTGTCCCTAATCAGAACAAAGAGTTTCCAGTGGGTGCCAAAATACATTTAACGGTATTGATAGCCTTCGTTGTTCTTTTTGTTGTCTGGGGCTTTTTACTTGATCGTTTTTCGTTGTTGTACACAGACAGCCATGAACCGGTATTCTTCGGGCCAGGGTTCGTTGAAATACGTTATCAACTACCGCTGATATGGCTATCAATAGTCACCTTTATTGCCACAGCGGTTACAGCGGTTATTTTTATATTTTCTG
>DAOVVZ010000004.1:0-14018 GCA_030636915.1 Methylomarinum sp.
AATTACATTCGCCTTAACTCCTTGCGCATAAAAAATACCTGTCGGTAATCGCAATAAGGTATGTACATCAAAACGCTGTAACAAGGTTTTACGCACTGTTTCACCAGCACCACCTTCAAACAACACGTTATCGGGTACCACCACAGCAGCCTTACCATTAATTTTTAGCATATTGGCAATATGCTGTACGAAGTTAAGCTGTTTATTCGAGGTTGTCGCCCAGAAATCTTCCCTTTCTATCGTCAGCTTTTCTTTTTCTGCTTTACCTGTTTTTTCGTTAACAACAGTAATAGAGCTTTTCTTACCAAAGGGAGGATTGGCTAACACCATATCAACTAAATCATCACCTACTTCTTTGGCTAAAGCATCTGCTGAAACAATGGGACATTCATCACCGCCAATACCATGCAGATAAAGATTCATCGCACATAAACGCACTACACTATCAACAATATCATTACCACGTATTGCATGTTCTTTAAGGTGGCGCTGTTCTTTTTTAGAGGTCGCCTGTTTAGCCATATAATCATGAGCAGCTAATAAAAAATCACCTGTTCCGCTGGCAGGATCAGCAACCACATCCATAGCTTTTGGTTGCATCACCTCAACCACTGCTTCTATTAAGGGACGCGGGGTAAAGTATTGCCCTGCTCCGCCTTTTACATCTTGAGCATTACGCTCTAATAAGCCTTCGTAAATTTCCCCTTTTACATCAGCAGGTAATGTCGCCCATTGCTCCTTATCAATCATTTTGATCAGGCGTTTTAACTTAGCAGGGTCTTGAATCTTATTTTGTGCTTTACGGAAAATAGTCCCCAGCATACCGCTTTGTTTACCCAAGTTTTCTAAGGTATGACGATATTGCAGTTCTAAATCATCACCATCTAAAGATGCTAATTTATTCCATACATATTCCGCTGGCACTTTTTCTTTTTGGCCGATTTGCTCACGCTCATCCGCCATTTTTAAAAAGATTAAATAGGTGATTTGTTCGACATAATCACCATAACCTACGCCGTCATCACGTAATACGTGAGCGTAGTTCCAGACTTTGTTTACTATTTCTGCTGAGCTCATTTATTAATACTAATTTGTTGTAATTCTTTGATGATTGAAGGAATATCATCCTGAATAATACTCCACAAAATATCGTTATCTATACCTAAATAACCATGAATCAATTTATTACGAGTTGCGATAATTTGTCGCCAAGGTACTGAGCTATATTGCTCTCGTATTTCTGCTGGGATATGCGTAGCCGCCTCACCGATCAATTCTAAATTACGTACTGCCGCATCGTAATTCAAGCCTGTTGATTCAAATGCTTCTAGAGTCAAACCGTCAGAATATGTCATTACATTCTCAGCAAATCCGAGCATATCTTACACATAAAAACGCCATTCACGTTCAGACATTAATAGCCTCATTTTCGATAAAGTTTTTTAACTCGGGGCGCAAAGCCTTTTCTGTTACTAAATCAATCGGCTGCCCAAACTCATCTTCCAACAGAAACTGCACACCAAAATATTGTTTAGATGTTGCAGGTCCATCGAAAGAAACAATAATATCTATATCACTGTCTTCTCTGGCTTCATCTCGCACTGTAGAGCCAAATAAAGCTAAGCGTGTTATGCCAAAGCGTTTTATTAGCTCTGGTTTTAAGTTTGTTAAAATATCTAATGCTTGTGTTCGTTTCATAATGCCATTTTTAAGAAAACTAAATAGGTGATTTGTTCGACATAATCACCATAACCTACGCCATCATCACGTAAGACGTGGGCGTAATTCCATACTTTGTTTACTATTTCTGATGCACTCAAAAATAACCTCATTACAAATCATTTAATACTCAGAACTCCAGCCAATATCTAATGCATCAAGTACAGATGCTTCTGAGTCACAAAACCTTGACTCAATAACCCTTAAGTTATCAAATTTAGTTTTATTCATGCCTAGGGATGTTATTTCGTCAATATAATTAAAACTATCTATATTACGTGCTTCACAAGTAACACCTGACGAAAATTTTAAAAAATCTAAAATTTCATTATTTTGAGTAGGCACTCCCTTATATATCAAATTGACAATACCCCACAAAGCAAAGATCGATGCACTTTCAATTTGTGCTGGTGTTGAACTGGTAGTTATCGTAATGTCATCTAATTTTTTATCAATTTGACTCAGCAAACCTGCACATGCTGTCAGAGCTGCACCAGGCATATTTAACAATTCTGAATAATCACCTTCCACAAGTATTTTAAGCATAGCAACTGTGTCTACAAATTCAGGAATACCTTTTAATTTTGGTATTAAGAATGCTAGTTGTTCATGTGGTAATAGATAAACAGCTCGATTAGTAAGATACCGTAGCTTTTGTAAGTGCCATTTTCTTAACGTAGAACCTTCGGGTATTGTAGATTCTGTGTATTGTATTAAGTCTGAGTACAGCTTTGTCCGAACAATAGCTGCTTGTTGTAATAAATCTTGCTCATTTGCTCTAATAGCTTTTAATGCAACATTCCATCCTAGATTCATTAAACCAATTAGCTTAGATACAAATTCAGATGATTTACTTGTTAAAGATAATCTACCCAGTGGAATTGAAAACCCTGCTTTGTTAAGAGCATTATCTAGATTATTTTCATTGTCTGGATTTATTTGAAGGTATGTTTTTATATTAAAAACAAGTGATTCAAATGAATCTTTCTTCACTGAATGCTCATTGTGAGGCCCATATTTTAACCATGCATCACTAGTTAAAACATCATTCTTATCAGGGTGAATCGTAAGTTTTTCTTTTTTTGCAAGAGACTCAAGTAATTCAATTGTTTCTTCTTTATCTTCAGGGTCAATGATTAACACAATATCATCTACATATCTAAAATAAGCATCTTTGTATTTTTCACTTAAAACATCATCAAATTCTTGAAGAGCAATATCACCAATCACATGGCTAAATTCAGAACCTGTGGTAATGCCAATCCCGTCAGGAAAAAATGCACATAAATCATTTAACAGTCTAAATGCCAAAGATTTTATATCCAACGGGAGGTTTGAAGACTCCACCCTTTCACCGAATCTTCTTTTTATTATTTCTTGATTAATATTCGGATAAAACTTCTCAATATCTGAAACTATTAGAATTTTACCGTCAGTTAGTGACAAATAAGATGCAATATCATCATTTCTTTTTTTATATCCTGAAATGTAATGCTCAAAGTTATATGGACAACCAAGTGAAGCTGGCCAAATATAGCTGTAAACTCGATCACTCTTTTTAAACTGCTCTGTTTGAGAGAAATAACCTAATAATATAGCTTCTATTACGCATTCGGGCGTAATTTAGGCAAACTAATAATTTGTCCGTATAGGTTAGTTTCAAGAATTACTTTTTCAGCATGCATTAACTTTCCTTTAATTCAGTTAGTATCGACGCAAATTTCATCAAACCAAACAGTTTTTAAAAATTGAATCTAAGAAGAACATGAGCAAGCTGCTTTGCTTCAGATTAACACTTTCCACTTATCACCAGATAAACCTAAATGACGTCTTACGTTTTGATTTATTTATAGCAATTGTTCTTTTAACTGTTCGAGCATATGGGATGATAAATACATATCATGTTGTTCAACGAGTTGCATGATTTTTTCCCAAGTTTGCTTAGCATTCAATGCTCCCCGTTTTTCCAACAATAACAATATCCCTATCGTACCTATCACTTTTACACCTAAACGCTTTGCTTTCCGACGAGCTAATAAATCATCCAAAACGACATAATCTGAAGCAAGTTCTTCTTGCGCTAAAACAATGGCTTCAAGCTCACCTTGATGCAATTGCCCAATAGCCCCACGGACAAACGCTGCACCAACTTCAGAAACTTCACAACGGTGTAACGAATCAGGTAACGTGTAATCCAATAATTCATCAACAACTCCCTGAGGCACAAAAATTGTTTTAACACTGTCGATTAATAAGTGAAGGCTGTTTATTTTATTGAGAAAAATAATGGGGCTGGTATTCAATACAAGTTTCACTGTTCTTATAATTCTCGTATAGTTTGTATATCTTCCATAACGCTCTCATCATCCATTATGTAGCCCCTATTAAAATGTTCAGCCAAACGTGTTTTAAAACTTTCAAAACTGAGTCCTGCCATCTGTGCGGCTGTTGCAAAGCTAATTTTTCTAGCATGATATAGACTGGCTGCTAAAAAGAATTCCGCAGCATCAGAGCCTAGTGGTTGTAATATATCCTCAAATTCGGACTGTAGTTGTATATTCATTGTTCTATCTCTGGGTAATATTAGATCATTTTTTTAACACCCTAAAATGACTATAACATACTCATCAAAGCGTTGTTCTAGCATCATCAACCGATATTCTGCTGGTGGTAGTATTCCATTTATTCGGTGGGGCACTGCTCAAAGAGTAGCTACAGGTACCACTCCAGATCAGTTTCTTCGTTATTCATTTGTTCCATAAGTTTTCGCAGTCTATGCTAAGCCGATAACTTGGCATATAGCGTATTAGGCAACTGGAAAAATCTTTTCTATCATTCGATTTTTTCTGGGTTACCTTAATCCTAAAATAATTACCTCAACGACATTTTTTCGTTCCTGACTTCGAAACGCTGCTCTGTCCATGAAGTTATTAAAAAATGCAGAAACTTATGGTGCTAATAATAACAAAATAAAGAAACATAAAGGTTGACTGTAAGCACTGACAACGGCTGAAATAGTCTGCGAAGCTATGGGATTACGCATAGCTCTACACCTTCAATTTTGGCATTAACAGCACGAGTTTTACCACTCGTATCTGTACTTATTTCATAGTGAATAATATCCCCGACAACAGGCTTTCGACTCATCCCTTTTAATGCTGAAATATGAATAAAGATATCACTACCGCCCTGTTCGGGTTTTATAAATCCAAAGCCTTTATTATCAAGCCAGCGTACTAACTTTCCCGTTGTATGTCCCATTATTCAATTTATCCTTAAAAAATAAATATTACAAAAAACTTAAACGCTACTATCTACAAGATGTAGCAAGCCTTCATCCAAAATTCTTTTGATGTTACTTAAATAAAGCTCACCTTCAATAGCTTGAACTTTTACTTTAAGTGTTTCAACCGTTTCGCCTTCAACAACTTCAACGATCTGTTGTGAGAAGATTGGACCTTCATCATAGTCTTCGTTTATAAACTGTACCGTTGCACCAGACTGCGTATCACCTGATTCAATAACGGATTGATGAACCCTATCACCAAAAAGTCCTTTGCCTCCATGGCTAGGCAAAAGTGATGGATGGATATTAAGAATTCTATTTGAATACCCAGCTAATGTCGTTTTGCCAATTTTCTTCATGTAGCCAGATAAAATAATTAAATCTGTTTGGCATTGAGTAAAGTGTCATAGATTGCTTTATCACGCTCTAGTTCATCACGGTGTGTATTGCCATTGATACACACCACTTCAACAGTATTTTTATTACACCAATTATAAATAACTGAATCTGGGTTATTGGTAATAACAACACCTATTTGAGCACCTAATTGATTACTCCGAATGGCTGCAATAATGTGTTTAGCAGAGGTACCACCATGAGAGACAAGAAAACTAATTTTCATCTTTGAATACATTTATCCATAAAACCGCTTAATAGTTGGATCATTTTTTTCACCCTATGCGAAATCTTCAGCTATTTGTGTTAATTTTGGCATTTTCAAATTAGCTTACTTCGCGTTAATTAACGCTCTTTTCAATCGAGATAATGCACTAAGCCCAAGACAATGTCGATGCGGACAGTCTTCAATACCTTCCACCATGCCGTTAATTATTTTTTCATGCGATAACTTTTTCCCTATTAATGACTCTTGTATAAGGATAACCTCAATCACCTATGATACAAGTGATATCAACTGGGAAACGAGTGACTCCATGCCTTCAAATAATCTAACAAATAAGACATTAGTGCTTGTTCCTCACTCTATTAATAACAGCTTTGTCTAGGATGAATGTAACACAGGCACGGTTCCAAAACGAAGTCGAGATTACAACTGCTCGAAGCATTTATAATTCAGCAACAAAATACAAAAATAGGTAATAGCTTATGCAGAACCTTGGTCATGCTAAAGGTTAATCCGATTCAAACTCTGTAACAGCCTGCATATGACTTAATTCTTGAGGTAATGTTTTAATGTCGTTATCAGTTAAGCTGAGCGTCTTTAATTGCGTCAGCTTGGTAAGTGATAATGGTAATTTATCCAATTTATTATCTGAAACCATCAAGTAATTTAATTGGCTTAAATCACCGATAGATTCTGGGAGTTCTATTAGTTGATTTTGCCATAAGGACAGAGACGTTAACTTGCTTAAATTACCTATAAATTCTGGAACTTCCTTGAGTTTATTGCACCCTAATGACAATTCAGTTAGCTCTCTTAAATCACCAATAAACTCGGGTATTTCGACCAGTTGATTCCATCCTAAATGTAACTCAGTTAATTCACTTAAGTTTGCAATGATTATTGGAATTTCTTTAAATTCATTTCTCCATAAAGATAACACTGATAATTTTTTTAAGCGTCCCATTGACTCAGGGAGTGCTGTCAGTTGGTTTCTACCTAATAATAGCTCAGTCAATTGCTCCAAATGGCCTATTGACTCAGGTAGTTCTTTATGTTGGTTCCTGTTAAGTACAACATATTCAACTGCTCTAAATTGCCAATCGATTCTGGAAGTTCTTTCAGTTGATTGTTATTAAGGTTTAACATCGTCAACTGACTTAAATGACCAATAGCTTTTGGGATTTTGGTTAGTTGGCAGCCTATTAAACGTAATTCTGTTAATGCTAATAGTTGATCTATATCACGCGGAAAAAAGGCTTGACTAATATCATTTTTATCTGCCCACACAATTAATTCAGCAAACCAATCATCGTTTTTGAGTAAGGACTCAGACATTTTAAACCTCCTTCTTTTTGCAGGACTATGCATTAACCATACAAGCCAATATTAATTACATTCTTTATGTTCAATTTTACACTGACTAAGTGCATTTGAAACGACTTGAAAGTTGTTGTCTCTACTAATCATTTCAATTCGAATCTTGCTCGAAGGTTGAGTAGGAATATAGTCAATGGTGTTACCAGTACCATTAACGATAAACCAACCTTGATCAGTATGTAATACTCCTTTTATTCTTTCTAAATTAAGCTGTTTTAAAACCCTGTCTAACAAATTATAGTCAAAACAAATTTGATCTAAGAAGATGTGGCCAAAACTTTGATAACCGTCATCCTCATTGTTTAAGGAATCATGAGAATTATGATCTACAGACAATTTAGTCAGTTGATGAGCATTCGGATATACCGCTTGTCTTTGTGGGTTTCTTATTATATCCAGCCATAAAATATCTAACTGTCCTTGTTGTGTTTCTGAAATCAATGCTTTCTGTGGGTAGCTGTTTTCAGCATACTGGTGAAATAATGTTATTGCGTCTTGATCGGCTAAATCTATTTTATTAGCAACCAATACATCAGATAATGCAATTTGATCAATAAAAGTTTCGTGAGTTGCATACCGATCATCTTTTAATTTTTCTGGATCAACCAAGCAAATACTTGCCCGTACATCTAATACCTGTTGATTTGCTCCAGAGACAAGCATATTCAATACTTTTTCAGGATGTCCCAGACCCGTGGGTTCAATCAGAAGCCGATCAGGTCTTACTTCTTTTAATAGTCGGTTGAGACTTATCTGAAAAGGTACTCCTACTACACAACATAAACATCCGCCCGCTATTTCTTTGACAGTGACTCCTGCATCGGCATAAATAGCACCATCAATACCTATTTTTCCAAACTCATTGACCAAGACTGCCCAGTTTTCATTTTTGGGTTTTTGTTTGATCAAGTCCAAAATTGCCGTGGTTTTTCCCACTCCAAGAAATCCCATCACTAGGTTTGTTGGGATATTCGTTATTTTTTGTACAGCATCCATCCTGTTTTCCTAAGATTTCTATATGGTTTGTGTGCCATGCTAAACGTTTATTAAAATAGTCTTGATCTAAACCAGACAATGAGAACATTGGCAAAAGTTTAAACCATCCAACAAATATCTCCCATCAAATTCAAATCAGTTCAAATTATGGCCAATAATAAAAACGACAATCAGGAAAATTACTACAACCGATATAATCCTGCCCTACTCTTTTGCCTCTAATGGCACTACGTGTTTCAAGTGTATTTTGACATTCAGGACATGGATCGCCTGCTTTGACTTGTTTTGATGAATCTCTGTTAACACTTTGGTTTATTGCTTTAATCTGAACCTTATTATTTGTTTTTGGTGCTTTAACCTGTGTCACTATAGACTTTAATAAATCGATTTGCTGCTTTAAAAAACCAGTAATATCTTGTCCTTTGTTATTGGCAATATCATCTAGTTGTTGTTCCCACTGTGCTGTTAAAAGTGGATCTTTGATGGAACTCGGCACTGCATCAATTAAGTTAAAGCCTAATGGTGTGGCTTTTAGCAATTTCTTTTCTTGATGAATAAATTTACGCTGAAATAAAGTTTGGATAATATTCGCTCTAGTGGCTTGCGTTCCTAACCCTGCTGTTTCTCTTAGGATTTTTTTCATTACCTTATCAGTCACTTGTGTGCCTATGGTTTCCATAGCTTTGATCAAGGTACCTTCTGAGTAATGTTTGGGTGGTTTGGTGAGTTTATCCAACAATTTTAGGTGTTCACAAAGTAGTTCTTCGCCTTTTTTTACAGCGGGTAATTCCTTTTTATTATCATCGGCAGTTGGTTTTGATGGTTGAGTTGTTTCTGCTTCTAATGCTAATTTCCAACCTTTTACTCTGGCGATTCTGCCGCTGGCTTTAAATTGATCAGGTTTAATAGTAACGACAATGGTACTTTGGTCGTATTCATAGTCAGGAAAGAACTGAGCGATATAGCGTCTGCGAATTAAGTTGTAAATATTAAATTCTTTGTCAGTTAAGCGATTAATACCTGGTGTTGCTTGAGTCGGAATAATACCGTGGTGAGCGGTTATTTTATTGTCATTCCAGACTCTGGATTTTAGTTTGCTATTCGCTTGAGCAATTAAATCACCTAGTTTGTTATCGTTTTTAACCAGTGTTTGTAATACGCTGTTTACATCATTAAACTGACTCAAAGGCAGGTATTCACAATCACTTCGTGGATATGAGGTTAGCTTATGGGTTTCATAGAGTGATTGTGCTAAATTTAATACATCTTGTGCACCATAGCCCCAGCGTCTTGAGGCTTCTTGTTGTAGACCTGATAAATTATAAAGTAATGGCGGAGGTAACTTCTTTCTGGCGGTTGTTGCTGTAGAGACTTTTCCCATTTGCTGATTGCAACGGTCAATCACGGCTTGAGCAACTTGTTTATCTAGACATTGTTTTTGTTCATCACCCTGCTCTTTCGGTAGTTGCCATTTTGTTTCTAGCAATTCACCTTCAATGTCATTATTGGTTTTAAAGTAAGCCATCACTTCATAGTAAGGGTCAGCTTTGAAGTTTGCGATTTCACGATCTCGCTTGACAATCAAAGCTAAGGTTGGAGTTTGAACTCTACCAACTGATCGAACTTGTCTGTCATTAGCCAATAAAGTGAAGGCTCTGGTTAAGTTCATACCAATTAACCAATCTGCTCGACCTCTGGCTAATCCAGAATAATACAGTGGCTCTGTTTCTGCGCTAGGTTTTATGTTATCTAATGCTCTTTTTACACTGACAGTATCTAGTGCAGATAACCACAATCTGCGACTTGAACCTTTATAGTTAAAATAATCCAAGACTTCTCGGGCAATCGTCTCCCCTTCGCGATCCGCATCAGTTGCAATTACTACACTATGGCTGCGTTTTAGTAGATTTTTTAATACCGTTAGTTGTTTACTGGTGGACTTTTTAGGAGCCATTTTCCAGTTTTGCGGCAATATCGGTAAATGAGCTAATGACCAGCGTTTGTATTTAGGATCATATTCATCAGGAGGGACCATTTCCAGTAAATGACCTATGCACCAACTGACGATTAACTTATCACCTTGTAAGTAGCCATCACCCCGTTGATTGGCACCTAGAATTCGGGCTATATCTCTGCCTTGTGAGGGTTTTTCGCATAGGTAGAGTTCATAGGTGGTTTGTGATCTATTGGCCAAAAGAAATTACTCATCAATTTGCTGAAATTCTGAAAGCAGCTATTTTACTGAATCATTAACCAAACAGGGTTGTTTTGTTTTCCTAAATAATGCCATTTTTTCATTCTAGTGCATAAGCTAATATTTCATTAAAGTAGAAATATGCGCACTAACACAATCAGCTAAAGCATAGAGATTGTAACCACCCTCTAATACTGAGATGACTTTACCGTCACAGCATGACTCAGCAATTTCCATAATTTTTTTGGTAAGCCATTGGTAGTCTGATCGTTCTAATTGTATTGATGCCAATGGATCATCCTTATGGGCATCAAAGCCTGCTGAAAGCAGTATCAAGTCAGGATTGAATTGCTTTAAAGCAGGCAATATTATTTTGCTGTATTTTTCTCGAAACTGTTGCCCTGTTTCACCCGATTCCATAGGTACATTAACAATATTGCCTACCCCTGTTTCTGATAAATAACCAGTACCAGGGTAATTTGGCATTTCGTGTGTGGACGCATAAAAAATATCAGCATTATTATAAAATGCTGCTTGTGTACCATTGCCATGATGTACATCAAAGTCAATAATAGCAATGCGTTTAAGCTGATAAGCCTTGTTAACATATTCTGCTGCAATAGCTACATTATTGAATAGACAAAAGCCCATCGATTTTGTTGGTTCAGCGTGATGACCAGGTGGTCGGACTGCACAAAAGGCATTGTTGGCTTTTTTATTACAAATTTTATCGACAGCATCGCAAACTGCACTTACTGCAAGCAATGCTGCATTAGCAGATCCCTTGGATAGAATGGTATCTTGATCTAAAAAAAGTACATTATCGGCGCTAACTTTTTGCAATACTTTATCTATCATCCCTTGCGTATGAACAAGACGAATTAACTCAGCAACATCTTGACGTATTTTGGGTGTTATTCTTTTTAGTGCATCAAATTTTTCACCTTTTAAAGCGGCATTAATATAACTTAATCTGTCAGGACTTTCAGGGTGACCAAGCCCCGTATCATGTTGTAGAAATTCTTTGTGGTAATAATAGAGTGTGGTCATTTAAGTATAAATTAGGAGAGGTAAATATTTCGCAACGGTTCAGTAGTTAACGTTATTTGATCAAAATAACTACTACAAACTGTTTTGTGTATTCACTAGTAGATACAGTCTGTTTAGTTCTTCTTGAAGTGTATTGTTTGGCATTGTTGATTCAGCCCGAGTATACCAATAATTTGCATTGGATATATCCCCTTCTATTCTATGCAAGTAGGCATGTATTAAGCAGGAAGTTTTGTCAGAATAAGATTGAATTATCTGATGTGCTTTATCCCATTCGCCATCTTTTGCATAATCTAGAACTGTAATGTAATCACATGACATTTTTTACTCCCAGCAATCATTGTTTTTATTCATTTATAGTAGCTGTTTTATTAAAACAAGTCAGTGCTTTTTATAGTATCGTTAATATTTTTAAAGATAAGTGCTAACAGTCAGCTTTCTTATCAGTACATTATTTTACATGGCTATTAACAAACCACAGGTTGTTCCTTGAATAAGTTTTCAAAACACACGGTTAAGTGTTGAATATGGCTTGTTTACTGGACTGTTTCTGTTCAGAGCTTTGAAATATAGATCTGAAATAACTAAAACTCAGGCTAACCTGTGGTAGGTTCATAGCCATGTTATTTTAAGTTTTCTTCAACTATTGCTGATATTGTATTTATAGTTTTTAATGCAAAATTAACGTTTAACCTTTGAATGGTCAATATATCCTGCAACTGTTAGAATTTTACATTATTTAACACTCCCTATTTTCAATGACTTTTATTACAGAGGCTTTTACATTAGCAACAGGTAAATCGTATTCCATGGCTTGCCTTATTTTTCTTTCCCCTACTGCTTGTTGCAATACATCCCATCAATTCAGACTTACTTGTAGGTAGCTTAATTGTTCAACTAATCCCTGAATAGCACGCATTAACAATAATAAATCAGCAGGACCCGCAGAACGGAACCACCAGCGTTTTTCTCCTAGTAAAGACTTTATATTTTTTTCGAGTTCCCAGTTAGTTAAACTTAAAGGGTGTTCTAATAAAAACGATTCAAATAAATACTGACACAAAAGTGGTAATGATCCACTAATATGAGATAGCTTGTCGGGATCAAATCCTATTGCAACGAAACAATCAAAAGGATTTGTTAGCTTTTTTAACCGACAGGCAATAACCAGTTTTAATAAAGCCTTTCGTCTATGTTTAGAGATAGGAATAGTGCAACCGTAGTCTAACAAACTAACAATGGGGCGACCTGTTTGATCATAATCATAAAATACATTACCTGCATGTGGATCGCCATGAACTTCACCCGCAATAAATAGGCTTTTAAATAAGGTTGTTAGTAGAATTTTTCCTACACCTTCTTTATCATGCTTAGGTCAATCTTTTATCTAATTAATCATTACACCCGATGCTCTAGATTGAACTAAGACACCTTCTCGACATAGATCATAATAAACATAGGGAATATAAAGCCCTTCAACACTGACTGCTTTTGAAAATTCAAGTTGTCTGTTGGCTTCTGAGAGATAATTAAGTTCACGAAGCATATTATTTCTTAAGCATATTTTGTAGGATTTAATATCAAACCCCCATTGCTTTACAGGTCCAATTTCTGGAAGTAATCCTGCTAGACGTAGTTCTGTCTCAATTGCCTCGGTAATATTAGGGTAACGAATTTTAATCGCAACTTTTTCACCTGTTTTAAGTTCTGCAAAATGCACCTGTCCTAAAGAAGCTGCTGCAACGGCTTCCTCAATGTGTTTAAACACCTTTTTTGCAGGAAAGCCCAACCTTTAACATCACTTGATTTTACTGTTCAATAAAACATAAAAAGACTATTAGCAGGGATACTTTTAGTCTTTTTTATTTGGAATAATTAAATAATTCAACGGACAGTACCCATTTCGGCCATTCAGGTCTTGAAGTGGTTGAATTGTATGATCGGTGGAACGATTTTTTTATGGTTATTTTTATTCTCCATTTTTTATCATACTCGAAATTAAAATCTGCATTCGTTTTCATCAAGGGTGTACTCTTTTGAATCCAAGCATTGCTTTTGGCTATGTCACCGTTAAGTGTGGAAAAATACAATCTGATTTTTGAATAGTTGATATGTATTGCTTTGAACCACATTTCACTATATAGTTAAGTTGCTGATAAAACTAAACTTTAGAAAATTCCACACTTAACGGTGACATAGCCTTGCTTTTTGATGTTTTTGTCTTTCATAGGTATTTGGCAATTCACCAAGTATAAGTGTATACGATGGCCCAGTTGCCTCCTAGCTTCCATGCTTGGTTAAATATTTTAAAGCTCATTATTGTACGGAATTTCCAGCCAGAACGAAGAATCATATCCAATTACCATAGCGTAATGCCAATTAGAAAATATAGAGAGTTTTATATTGAGGTGCTGAATATTGCAGCAATTAGACCATTTCTATACTTTTACTATTCGGTTTGAAATAGCAAATAACAACTATACACAGCATTTAGTTGACAAAGTATTTTTCTACGCGTAGCCTCTATATCAACACAATTTCGTGTGGTTGTTAAAAATAAGTAGGTGGATAATATGCAGACTAAATTCTTTTCAAGAAAAGTTTTATCTTTTTTTATACTCTTCGTTTTAAGTAGTATGGCTTCAGGTGTTAATGCCCGAGTTATTCCCTACCAAGGATCTACAAAAAATACTATTAATAAGGCTGCAACAAAAACCACAAAAGAAGACATTGCTATTAAAAGAACTAGAGAGCAGATTAGGATGCTTGATGAC
>DAOVVZ010000300.1:0-3531 GCA_030636915.1 Methylomarinum sp.
AATGGCATGGCATTAGACACACCTAAATCAGGCAAGGGTAAAGCGGACTAAAGTCCACCCTACCCTTTATAAAAAGAGAAATAAATTATCTTTTCATTTTAAATTTAACGTCAGATTCTTTAGCACCTGCGTCAAATTTTTGTGCCAAACTAACCAAACCATCTGTTAATACAGCAGTTACAGCTTTATCAGCCGCTGCTTCATTTAACTCTTCTGGTGGATTGTTGTTTACATATCCACGGTAATAAGTAGCAACCCAAGTAACAACAGATTTACTGCCTTTACCTTTAACAGTTATTTTTGCAGCGTAATTTTCAACAGGTAAAACAGGAATATCTTCATCTTGTCCAGCATGTTGAATTGTTTTAACAGTCGTCATATCAGTAATTTTATACTTATATGACATTTTGTCAGCTTTATAGTCTTTTAACTCTTCAGTAATCTTACCACCACCTTTTAAAGTCAAAACACGCACAGAACCTTTACTGTTCCCCTTGTCTGCAGTCGCATTAGTAATTGCTGGATGCCATGACATATCATCATAATTACTAATAACATCCCAAACTTTGTCTGCTGATGCATCAATAGAAATAGTCGCTGTCATTTTACCGCGAACAGGACCGTGTGCAATTGCAGTTGCAGAAAAGAACAATGCAACCAAAGAAACAAATAACGCAATTTTTTTCATATGACTTCCTAAATTAATGGAGTTAAAAACCAAACAGCTAATTATAAAACACTCTGATAATGCTCGCTTATGTATTATCCAAAATATTTTATTACCCGCGGCCATCATTATTAAGACTATTTGCTTAACCTTGTCTGAATACTGAAACAAAATCATTTATTACACTGATTGAGGCGCCAGGGGAAATAAATTGCCGATCACAACGACAATATTTTGACTAAAGCCCCGAATAAACACTATAACACACTGATATTATTATATATAAAATTTAATGGCATGTGTTTAGCTACATCCTGAGTAAGATAAAATCAAAGACACTTAAGGTTGAGTCATGAAAAAAAAACCAGGCAACTTAGCAGTAGTAAGCAACAATACTTTTGAGGCAACAAAAGCAACCAACTTACACCACTACGACATTAGCAGTGCCTTACAAACCACACTGGAATTTGATGAGTTAATTAAGATTTTCAGTAACAAAGTAAGTAGCTTGGTTCCTCATAATAGTTTTATTTATAATAATGAAGCGTTTGACTTACAAATAAGCCAAGGTATAGTCACCCAGCACTCTTGCACTTATGCACTAAAAGTCGAAAAATTGTCACTTGGCAGCTTAACAATCATGCGCCGCCAAAAATTTAATGACGATGAAATAAAACTTTTAGAAACACTACTCTGTAGCTTGATCTATCCATTAAAAAATGCGACTTTATACAAGCAAGCCTTAAAGATGGCTTATACAGATCCGCTAACACAAACCAATAACAGAACGGCCTTTGATAACTCTCTGTCTCGCGAAATACAACTAGCAAACAGAAACTCTCGCCCATTATCAATCATCTTTTTTGATATTGATCATTTCAAAAATATCAATGATACTTATGGGCACGAATGCGGTGACATTGCTTTATCAACAGCAGCTAACTGTATTAAAGAAGCCCTTAGAGACAGTGACATTGTGTTTCGTTATGGCGGTGAGGAATTTGTTATTCTACTAAGTGATACTAACCTTAATGGAGCGAAGGTTATTGCTGAAAGAATCCGTCAACAAATTGAAAATCACAGACTTGCTTATAACATGGAGATTTTAAAGTTAACTGCCAGCTTAGGCATTAGCAGCTTAAGAGGCAATGACAACAAGGATTCATTGATCAAAAGAGCAGATAATGCGATGTACCGTGCAAAAGACAACGGCAGAAATCAAGTTCAATTCGAATTGCCAGCGCAATTAGTCTAATTCTTTATGTTGGAGCATCCGTCCTAGTGTAGGTAATACTGAGGGCAATCAGTGCTTATAGAAAAGAACTGACACCGAATGCGGACACTCCTACAACACGACTAATCCTGGGTTTTAGTTTATGATTGAAACAACTGACTGGCAACAAATCTGCAAATCAATTGAAAAGGCTACCAAACAATCCTTTTCAATAAATAAAATCAGTCCTGTTTCTGGTGGCTGTATTAATTCAGCTTATCAATTGCATGGGCAAAACATTAGCTACTTTATCAAGATCAATAAAGCGGCCTTAGTTGATATGTTTGCCGCTGAGTCTTCAGGACTTAAAGAACTTGCTAAAGAAAAAGCAGTTAAAGTACCCCAGCCTATTGTTTATGGTGTTTCAGGTGACCATGCTTTTTTAGCTTTAGAAATGCTGACACTCACATCTGCAACTAGATCATCAGAACAACGACTAGCCCAACAACTTGCAGCATTACACCAAATCAGACAAGCATTTTTTGGCTGGCATCAAGACAATACCATTGGTTCAACAACACAATGCAATGATTGTTCTGATAACTGGGTTTCATTCTGGCGCATTAACCGTTTAGGCTTTCAACTATCCTTAGCTGAGAAAAATGGCTACAAAGGAAACTTAATCCATTCTGGTGAGAAATTATGTGAATTACTGCATCACTTTTTTAGTGACTACCAACCTCAGCCATCTTTATTGCATGGTGATTTATGGTCAGGAAATGCTGCTGTCACTGAACAAGGCGAACCTGTCATTTTTGACCCTGCTTGTTATTATGGCGACAGAGAAGCCGATATAGCTATGACTGAATTATTTGGTGGTTTTAGTTCCAGTTTTTATGCCGCTTATCATCAGTCTTATCCCTTAGATTCTGGTTATAGCTCTAGAAAAACTCTCTATAATCTATATCACATTCTAAATCATCTTAATTTATTTGGCGCTAGTTACCAGCATCAGTCTCAACAGATGATTGATTATTTATTATCTGAAGTATTATGAAAACACATCTATTTAAAAGCTTCCAACAGCTAACTCTATGGCTGTAATCAACTGACTAAAATCAATTGGTTTAATAATGTAGTCAAAAAAATCTGCCTCAAAACCTTTTTTTACATGATCAGGCATTGCATCTGCTGATACAGCAATGATGGGGATCTTTTTCTCTAAATCAAACTGTTGTCTAATTTCCTTTAATGCTTGAAACCCATTTATTCCAGGCAAACCAATATCCATAAGAATAACTTTAGGCTTTAGTGTTTTCAGCATATCCAAGCCCTCTTCTGCATTAGGCGCATCATATAACTCATATTGAGGCATACGACGCATAATCTTACGCATTAATAGCGTATTTGCTGGGCTATCTTCAATATAAAGTATCGGCATCGTCATCAGATTTAGTCCTATTTTGACTATTGGGTTACAAAGTTTATTTGCATGGTACTTTTATCACTAGTTCTAATTACAACTATTAAGCAAGTAAATAATTACAGATTTCTTCTACTGGCATGACTTTATTGACTGCATTTAATTGTATCGCCGCAGTTGGAATGCCAAAGACGATACTGCTTTGTTCATCCTGAGCTATTGTATAAC
>DAOVVZ010000292.1:0-3577 GCA_030636915.1 Methylomarinum sp.
AAGGCTATTTAGAAGGTAAATATGGTGCTGTGCCTTTTATTGGGGAATTTAACTGGCAATGAGGGATAAACTTTTTAAACGCAAGCAAAAAAGTATTTTAGACTTAGAACGGCAGTTAGCTAAAAAAGCGGCAGAGATATTGGTTGTTTGTGAAGGTGAAACAGAAGGCGATTATATTCGTCATTTACGTAAACTCTGGTCTATTGAAGATAAAATACATGTGATTGATGCCTCTCAACATGTATGTATTAATGAATTTATAGAAGTCAAAAAATCACCGCCTCATATTGGCGATGTTAAATATGGTTCATCAGCTGTTAATGTCGTCAATTATGCAATAGCTGTTGCTCAGAAACGCATTAAATCTAAAGTACCTTTTAAACCCTACAAACATGTATTTTGTCTTTTTGATAAGGATGATCCAGTTAAATTTGCAGAGGCCTGTCAACGAAGTCGTCCTATTCGTGGTGCGAAAATTTTTAAGATCACTTCGATACCGTGTATAGAATATTGGTTATTACTGCATTTTGAAAGGGCTGATGCACCGTTAGGAACGGTTAAAAATAGTATTACAAAACTCAAAAAACATATTGTCGATTACAATAAAGATAATAAACGAATAGATTCACAACGATTTAAATTACTATGCAACGAGAATGGAATAGAGAATGCTACTAAATGGGCTAAACAATTGACAGAACAGTCCATACAATTAAGCACAGATGATCCAACAACACGGATGTTTGAGTTAATAAATATGATTAAACCTAAAACAACATGAGCGAAAAACCTCATCAAGCTAGCATATCCCCAGTCATTATCTATCTTCTCAAAGGAATCTTGTTCAGAAACCAGCAACCACAGCTTTGGAATGATTTATTAGAATTACAAATCCAGATCTTAGACTACGTAAAAGTCATTGGTCTTAATTTAGAAATTGATGATATTGAAGGCTATGCCTGGCTAACTCAAACAATACCAGATGAAGATGAAAAAGAGCCTTTACCGCGATTAACTGCCCGCCGTCCGTTAAGCTATCCGATTAGTTTGCTTTGTGTGCTATTGCGTAAAAAAATGGCAGAGGCGGATAGTTCTGGCGCTGAAACGCGGGTGATTGTATCAAGGCAGGAGTTGATTAATACCATGCTGGTTTTTATGCCGGAGAAAAGTAACGAGGCACAGATTACAGCCTCTATTAATGCCACCATTAATAAAGTCGCTGAGTTAGGTTTTTTAAGGAAATTAAAAAACGATACAGAAAATATGGAAATTCAGCGCATTATCATTGCTTTAGTTGATGCAGACTGGACAGCAGACTTTAACGAAAAATTACGGATTTATCAGGAACATGCAAAACCAACAGATTGAGCTGGATTTTGTCGATGATGATAAATTGGCGGGGTTTAGGCTACATCAGTTTGAACTACTTAATTGGGGCACATTTGATAAGCATATCTGGAAGATAAACCCTGAAGGTGAAAATGCATTATTAACGGGAGATATTGGTTCAGGTAAATCCACAGTAGTTGATGCCTTAACGACGTTACTGGTTCCGACACAAAAAATTACTTATAACAAAGCCGCAGGTGCGGAAGGGAAAGAGCGTAATTTAAATTCTTATGTACGCGGTCATTATAAAAGCGAAAAAGATATTGATAATCTATCGGCTAAACAAGTGGCCTTACGTGATATTAATAATTATAGCGTGTTGCTGGCCCACTTTTATAATCAAGGCTATGACAGTCATATCACCATTGCTCAGGTTTTCTGGTGTAAAGAAGATCAAAACCAGCCTGTACGATTTTACCTGTTAAGTACCGAAGCCTTAACCATTAAGGAGCATTTTTCTCAGTTTGGCAGTGATATTCTGGATTTGAAGAAACGTTTGAAGCGACGATCTCATTTACAGATATTTGAATCCTTTA
Organism: Methylomarinum sp.; assembly: GCA_030636915.1. Lineage (GTDB taxonomy): Bacteria > Pseudomonadota > Gammaproteobacteria > Methylococcales > Methylomonadaceae > QPIN01. The sequence goes on from DAOVVZ010000292.1 coordinate 1,926, forward strand.
AAGATTATTCAGCAGAGTTTCGTCGTCGCTTAGGTATAGACAGTGAGCAAGCATTAGAATTATTGTATCAAACCGTCTCCATGAAAGCAGTGGGAAATCTGACTGATTTTGTTCGATTGCATATGCTGGAAGCCCCTCCTGTACAAGAACGTATTAGCTCAATATGTAGGGAATTTGATAATCTAAATCGAGCTCATGAAGCGGTGTTAAAGGCCAAAGACCAGTTGTCGCTTTTAAAACCCATGTTAATCGATTACCAGAATCATCAAGCACTGGAACAACAACACAGTGAAAAAACCCGATGTCGTGATGCCCTGGATGCTTTTTTTGCAAAAAATAAAGCACAACTGCTGAAAGAACGCATAGCAAAACGCGAAATTGAATATGAAAAGCAACAAAAGCGGTTAGATCGTCAAAATGCTGAGTTAACAGAGCAGCGTAATCAACAACAACAGCTTAAACAAAGTATTGACGATAATGGTGGACGGCGTTTAGATGAAATCGATGCTGAAGTAGGCCGGTTACAAAGCTCTCGGCAACAAAAGAAGCAACAGGCTGTACGTTATCAAGGTTTTTGTCAGCAACTTGATTTATCGCCAGCTCACGATATCGATAGTTTTCATGATAATCGTCTACAAACACAAAGCAAGCAGCAACAAATAGAAACTCAACAAGGTGAGATTGATAAACAAAAGATTGATACAACGATTGCGCTTAATAAACACAAGGAACAAGAAGGGCAACTGCAAGATGAAATCAAATCATTAAAAGCACGGCAAAGTAATATTCCATTAAATAATTTACGTATTCGTCAACAACTGGCCGAAACGATTGGCATTGATGCAGAAGAACTGCCTTTTGTTGGCGAATTATTAAAAGTCGATGAAAGGGAAACAGAGTGGGAAGGTGCAATTGAACGGGTATTGCATAATTTTGGTTTAAGTTTGCTAGTGTCCGAAGCGCATTATCAAAAAGTGGCGCATTATGTCGATAAAACCCATTTAAGAGGAAGATTGGTTTATTTTCGGGTTAAAGACATACAGGCAGAACGTTTTGAAATGCCTGCGAACCAGTCTCTGTTTCATAAATTACGTATTAAAACGGATAGCCCCTTTTATGACTGGTTGACAGCACAAGTTGCCAGGCGTTTTGATTATTATTGTACTGAAAACCTGGATGAATTCAGGCGGCAACCGAAAGCCATTACCCCACAAGGACAAATCAAGAGCAGTGCATCGCGGCATGAAAAAGATGATCGCCATGCTATTAATGATCGTTCCCGGTTCATTTTAGGCTGGGATAATAAAGCTAAAATTGCAGCGCTGGAGCAAACCTTAGCTGCAGTGCAACGTGAAGGCCTGGCTTGCGTTACGCAATTGGCTGATTTTAATAAACAGATTGAGTTGTTAACCAAACAGCGTGATAAGGCACGTGATTTACTTAATATTGAACAGTTTGATGATATAGACTGGAAAACAGTCAGTCTTAAAATTGAGAAACTACAAGAAGAAAAACGTCAGATTGAGCAAAATTCAGATGTTCTAAAACACCTGCAAAAGTGTTTAGAGGAGAGCATTAAACAGATTTTAGAGCAAGAAAATAAAATCGTTGCCTTAACCAAAGAAGGTGGCAAATTAGAAGAACAAATAAAT
>DAOVVZ010000315.1:0-3430 GCA_030636915.1 Methylomarinum sp.
ATAGGCAGAGTAATTGCTCCCGATTTGCTGGATAGAAAAGACCTTTCACCTTTACTCACAGCAAGCAGTGAAAACAGCCTTTATGGTCTACAACTTGATCTGGATATTCTTGCTGATAGGGACAACCTAAGTACCGATAAAGCCGCACTTACTCAACAAGAGCAATTATTATCAGATCAACTGCAAAAACTACGCTTTGAAATAGAACAAACTACTGCCAGTTTAGCCGCAGCCAATAAACTACGTGAAAGCTGCCAAACCGACAAAAACCAGTCAGAACAATCTCTGCAACGCATCAGCCAGAAAAAAGACAACTTACAGGCTGAAGAAACTGGCTTAGTCAATCAAATTAAAGCTGAAAAAGAAAAAAAACGAGTCGAAATAGAGCAATCCATTAATCGTATCTCACAAGAAATTGCTGATTACGATGTCTCTTTAGCCAATATAAAAGAAGAAGATGAAAAGGCTCAAGCAGCTTTACATTCAGAGCATTTAGCGCGTAAAGGTACCATTGAGTCTGATACTGAAAATACGCTTATTGCCATTAATGATCAAACCGATGCTGAAAACCAGCAATTTAAAACAGAACAGCAGCGCATTAAGCAGCAGTTAAAGTCAGATCTGCAAGAAAGTGGCTCAGATACCTTGGTTATTGAGCTTGCAGAAAAACTAAAACACTTAAAAGCCGAAGAAAATACCGCACGTAAATATTTACGCTTAGACACAGAGTATAAAAACTGGATTAACAAACAATGGCAACAACATGCCTCACTGTGCCAGCAACAAAGTGCTAGCAAACAAAAATTCTTGCATGTTGAAGATGAAATCAAGCAACTAGATGCATCTTACAAAACGAAAAAAACGGCTACCCAACAACAAATCAGCGAACAAAAAACCATACGCGAAAGAACCCAAAGTCTACTCACGCAATTGAACAACAGTATGGATCAGCTTAAAAACAGCCCTGCTCTATTAAGTGCTGATTTGCCTGAGTATGCAGCGCCCACATTGATTAGCCTGACCCAAACCACCTTACAAAATCGCAAACGACAAGAGAAAACCTTACAACAGGGTAAACAGGTATTACAACAACTGTTTACCAAACATCATCGCAGTCAATTAGCCGAGACCTGGCAACAAGCCATAGAACACTCCAACACCAGTAGCCATTACATACAATCAGAAAGCTTAGCAATAGAACAGCCGCTGATTAATGTGCTGCAAATGGTATCTAATGTAAAACAAATCACCAGCCAACAGATTGACCTACATGCCACCGATGTTAATGCGTTTTATCATCATCTACGCCAATTTGAACGCATTATTAAAGCCACAGGTGCTGAGCTATCAAAACATATCAGCGAAGAACACTACTTCTCTGCACTGGGTGAAATTACGGTAAAAATTCGTTCTAAAATGAATGATTTAGAGTATTGGCAAGCACTGAAGAATTTTGGTGATAATTACGAACAATACAAAGTTGATGTAGACCTTAGCGGCAATACCGAAATCCCCAATAGCTTAATCGAAGCGATGGGTGAATTAACTAGCATGTTGCCATCTACAGGTATCAGCATCAAACATTTATCCTTGTTTGATATTGAATTTAGCATCATGGAAAATGGCCAAATCAAATATGCACGTAACGCCAAAGAATTAAAAGATGTCAGCTCTACAGGGCTTTCTTATTTAGCTTTAATCACCTTTTTTACTGGCATCACCTCCATGTTACGAAAGCAAGATCAAACATCTGTTTGCTGGCCCATTGATGAACTAGGTGATTTAGCCCCGGAAAATATTGAGGCGATGATGGCTATGCTAACAAAGAAAAATATTCAAATACTTTCCGCCACGCCTATCGCTGACCGACAAGTACTCAGCTTGTTTAATCGACGCTACTTATTAGACAACCAACAGCTACACCAAGTTAATTTACCTGAAAGTAAATTAGATCAACTATTAGCAGCGGGAGCAAGCCATGTTTAAATTAGTTACAGAAGCCCTGTTAAGTGGTCAATTTATTTGCCCTACCGCTTTTCCTGATGCCTTTGATTATTTATCTCAAGCCGACAATTTTAAAAAAGTCGATGCATTTTTAGCTCAGTTAGATAGAGAGTTAGCCGTTTTAGATGGTGAAGAAATTTATTACTCTGCCTACACCGTAGTTGACGACAGTAATCGCCAAAAAATTAAAGAAGAGTTCTCAGAAACACGCTCTCAATTACGCCCAGTAGTGGAATGGATGGATATGATAATGACCACCACCGGACAAGACATGCCCATTAGAGCGCGTGATGAAATCAGGCTACATCATTTACTAAAAATGATAGAAAACGAGCCTTCTTTATGCGAACAACTGACTCGCTTAACTCAAACCACCTTTTTTCGTACCGCCAAAAGCAATATTGATGAGCAGTTAAGCTGGATTTTACAAAAACTGGAACAGTCGGGATACCTTGTAAAACCCAATCCACAAGGCGCACTTTATATAGTTACCGGGAAAATGAACTACCTGCACCAAGTCATTGCCTTTTTAAATGATGCTGAAGCACTGGAGCTGGACCTGGCCGATGATCATGATGATCAAAACAACCAGCAGGAATTATTCTCATGAGTTTTGACCAGCAACAAGTCGCCAGTCTGATTAGAAAACTGGGCTCTTCTGATCAGATGCTAGCTAACGCCTATATTAATGGTACGGTATTTAGTGATAGTGACAATAAAAACCTAATTGAAGGCTTAAAGAAAACCGGTATTTTACGAACAGCAGATCATACTGATGAGTTTCGTTTAAGCACTGATGTTAAGCGACTGATTGACCGTTTATTATTAAGAAACTTACGTTATCGGCAGAACACCGATATGGCTAAGATGATCAAAAATGTCGAAGAAGATATTGAAGCCTACCGCATAGCCTTAGAACAAAATGAACAAGACGAGGCAAAATATCATCTGGAACAAATTGATGACAACTTATATGAGTCACTCGAACTACTGGAAAACAGCTTAAACATTATGTTTTCGGCTATTACCAGCCAGTTCGGTTTTGTTAATTCTCTCACCAGTAAAATTCGAGAGAATGAACGCGCCTTAAACTATGCCCAACAACTCGTTAAAGAACTTAAACTGATCAACTTAAATGATTGCTATGAATGGCTAAATTGGGCTGTTCCACCTGAATTATCCAGCAAAGTCATTGCTTTTATCGACCAATACCAAAGTATCGTCAAGCGACTTGCCAGTATTGTCGATCGCATGAAGACGCTGCTATTTACCTTCCGCGTACAAGAAAAAACAGCAAATAGAACCCGAGCTATGGCTCAAGTCTTAAAACAACACCCCGAATGGGAGCCTTTGGACTGGAGTAATGAAAGCACGATTCCTAAGCTATTAAAACGTGGTTCAAAGTTAAGTTTACAAAGCAGCCTTA
>DAOVVZ010000135.1:0-5156 GCA_030636915.1 Methylomarinum sp.
ATGCATCCAGCGTACCTACATCACGCCAATAACTCTGTTCGCCTTGCAAATTTAAAAATGGATAAGCATTAACGTTAAAACCATTAATGACAGAAGGAATAATATCATGCCCAAAATCTCTAGTTGACCCAGGTGTTTCAGCATCCTTAATCAATTGCTCAATAAGAAATTCAGTATTAAAAACATAAATCCCCATTGATGCTAATGCTATATCTGATCGCCCTGGAATACACGGTGGATTTGATGGCTTTTCAACAAACTCCTGAACCTGCCTATTTTCATTAACATGCATAACCCCAAATTCTTTAGCTTCATCCAATGAAACTTCAAGACAGCCAATAGTTAAATCGGCCCCCTTATCCACATGATCCGCTAACATAGCACCATAATCCATTTTATAAATATGATCACCCGCTAGAATCAATACATACTCAGAATTCTCACGACGAAGCATATCTATACTTTGATAAATAGCATCAGCAGTACCCTCATACCATCCACCGCCTTGGGCAGTTTGCTGAGCAGGCATCAAATTAACAAATTCACCAAACTCACCTCTTAAAAACCCCCATCCCTGCTGTATATGCTTAATTAAAGGGTCAGCCTTATATTGCGTTAAAACTCCAATCTTACGTATTCCCGAGTTAATACAATTTGATAACGGGAAATCAATGATCCGGAATTTACCACCAAAAGGAACTGACGGCTTTGCTCGCCAATCAGTCATCTGATGTAATCGCGTTCCACGCCCACCGGCTAAAATCAAAGCAACCGTATTACGTGTCAACTGACTAACAAAACGTTCATGATGTGGGTTTTTTGATTCTGACATATATATCCCCTTATTTTTAGAATTAGGACTATCATCGTTATTATTCTTTAGCAGACAATTAAAACCTCTTTATCAACTAATTTTATAAATTTTCAATTTATTTAATCTTTAGCCTAGAAATTTGATAACATTTGCTGAAAGACATTCTACTACAATCCACACTCATGGGGCATTGCAAAGTGAACAAAAAATCCAAAAAAGATCAATTAAACGCTGATTTCATCCAGATTACTGAAGCAAAACATCATGATGCATTTTCTATTTTAGGTCGCCATCAAAAAGATAAAATTACCACCATAACCGTTTACGCGCCTTATTCTGAAACTATTCATCTAGGCACATCACAAGGAAAGGCTCTAAACAGAATTCCCGAGACGGATTTCTTTCAATACCAAACATCAAAAAACGACCTCCCCACACATTACCAACTGGCCCATGTTGATAAGCAAGGCAATAAACACCAATCCTACGACCCTTACGACTTTGGCTCGGTGTTACCAGAATTTGATCAACACCTATTTTCTTCGGGAAACCATTGGCACATCTACAAACAATTAGGCGCACATTTACAGACAATTGATAACATCAAAGGCGTACACTTTGCTGTTTGGGCCCCTAATGCACAACGTGTCAGCGTAGTAGGCGACTTTAACCGCTGGGATGGCCGCTGCAATCCTATGCGCAATTTAAATAGTGGTATCTGGGAGATATTTATTCCCGGCCTTAAAGCAGGTTGCAGCTATAAATTTGAAATTTTAAGTCGTCAAACCAACGAAATTCTGCTTAAAACCGACCCTTATGGCCAACAATTTGAATTTCGTCCACAAACAGCCTCTATTGTTTTCGATGAAAATCATTACAAATGGTTAGACATCACATGGATGGAACAGCGTAAACAACATGACTGGATACATGAAGCCATGTCTATTTATGAAGTCCATATCGGCTCTTGGCGACTTAATGATCAAGGAGGCTTTCTTAGCTACAGAGAGCTCGCTGTAGAATTAGTTGATTACGTTAAGGAAATGGGCTTTACCCACATAGAACTACTACCGATTACCGAACACCCTTTAGATGGCTCATGGGGTTACCAAACCACCGGCTATTTTGCCCCCACTAGCCGCCACGGATCACCTGATGATTTCCGTTATTTTGTTGATGTATGCCATCAAAATAATATCGGTGTCATCCTTGACTGGGTTCCTGCTCACTTTCCTAAAGATGCCTTTGCACTTGCTAACTTTGATGGCACAGCACTTTATGAACATGAAGACCCTCGCAAAGGCGAACATAGGGACTGGGGCACATTAATTTACAATTACAGCCGCAATGAAGTAAAAAACTTCCTACTGGCTAGTGCCAACTTCTGGTTAGAGGAATTCCATCTCGATGGATTGAGAGTTGATGCTGTTGCATCCATGCTTTATTTAGACTACTCACGTGAAGCTGATGACTGGATACCTAACATTCACGGAGGGAATGAAAACTTGGAAGCCATTGATTTTATGAGACACATGAATTCAATTACCCATGAGCAGCACCCTGGCACTGTTATTATCGCCGAAGAATCTACCTCTTGGCCGCAAGTCACTCGCCCAACATGGACAGGAGGACTTGGCTTTTCTATGAAGTGGAATATGGGCTGGATGCATGACATGCTCTCATATATGCAGCAAGACCCTGTCCATAGGATGCATCATCATGACAACCTAACTTTTGGGATGCTTTATGCATTCTCAGAAAATTTTGTGTTACCTTTTTCTCATGATGAAGTGGTTCATGGGAAAGGCTCCATGATCAATAAAATGCCAGGAGATGAATGGCAGCGTTTTGCTAATTTACGCCTGCTTTATACCTTTATGTTCACCTACCCTGGTAAAAAGCTATTATTTATGGGCTGTGAATTTGCTCAAGGCACTGAATGGAATTTCAACCAAGCTCTAGACTGGTATACACTTGATTACCCCAGCCATAATGGCATAAAAACACTGGTTAAAGACTTAAATAAAATATATACCCATCATCCCTCATTATTTCAACATGACTTTGATCATCAAGGCTTTGAATGGATTGATTGCCATGATGTTAATCACTCAATTATCAGTTACCGTAGAAAAACAGCTGAGGAAGAGTTAATTATCATATTAAACTTTACCCCTGTTATCAGACAAAACTACCGCATTGGCGTTCCAAGTGAAGGCAATTACACTGAGATATTTAATTCTGACTCCAGCTTTTATAATGGTAGCAATACGGGAAACAGCTCCACTCCTTCAGAACCAACACCGTGGATGAATCTCCCTCATTCAGTGAATCTTACCCTTCCTCCATTAGCGGGTATCATCTTAAAATTATGAAAAAAATACTCTTTGCAAGCAGTGAAGTCCACCCATTAATTAAAACAGGGGGATTAGCAGATGTTGCCGGTAGCTTACCGCGGGCACTAGATAAAATTAATCAGGAAATACGGATTATTTTACCTAACTACCAATCTATAAAAACAACAGAAGAGGTTCGGTTTATCAGCTCCGTTCGAGTTAATAATCAGGACGCTAACATTCTGGAAACACAATTACCGAATAGCAAGGTTATCGTCTGGCTAGTTGACTGCCCTGCTTTTTTTGACACGCCTGGAAACCCATATGTAGATGAAGCCGGCAACCCTTGGGATAATATTGCCGCACGCTTTGCCTTATTCTGTCGTGTTGCCGTTGAAGTTGCAATGAACAGAGCACACCTAAACTGGCAACCTGATGTTATTCACTGTAACGACTGGCAAACAGGACTGGTACCTGCATTATTATCACTCGAAAGCAACAAGCCAGCCTCAATTTTTACCATTCATAACATGGCTTATCAAGGCATGTTTCCAGAGACTACATTTACTGATCTTAATTTGCCAACCCAGCTATGGCATCATGATGGTCTTGAATTTCACGACATGCTTTCTTTTATCAAGGGTGGATTATCTTATGCCAACCGTATCACAACAGTTAGTCCTACTTACGCGCTAGAAATACAAACATCAGAATATGGTTATGGCTTAGAAGGTTTATTGAGCCACAAGCATGATATTTTAAGCGGTATTATCAACGGAATGGATCTTGATCAGTGGAACCCTGAAACCGACAAAAGCATTAGCGAACCTTATTCTGCCGATACCTTAGAAAAAAAAGTCATAAACAAAACCTCATTGCAGGCACGATCATCACTTCCTGTTAATAAATCAGTGCCCTTATTTGGCTTAATCAGTCGACTGGTAGAACAAAAAGGCGTTGATCTGCTGATTGAATGCCTCACCGAAATGGTTAACATGCCATTACAATTAGTTTTATTAGGCAGTGGCGATAAAAGTGTTGAGCAAAAATTATTAAGTTTCGCCCGCCTTTATCCAAAGAAAATTTCAGTGACTATCGGTTATGATGAAGCCCTTGCACATCAAATTGAAGCAGGTGTTGATATTTTCCTTATGCCTTCTCGCTTTGAACCCTGTGGTTTAAACCAAATGTATAGTCAACGCTATGGCACCATCCCCATTGTAAGAAAAACTGGTGGGCTAGCAGATACCATAGAAGACGCTTTACCTAAAAGCTTAGCTAACAACACCGCAACAGGTATTTCCTTTAAACAGGCCAGCCCTGGTGCGTTATTAGAAGCGATTAAACGTGGACTACTGCTTTATAATGATAAAAAGACCTGGAAAAAGATTCAAATAGCCGCTATGAAAAAAGACTTTTCCTGGGAAAATAGCGCAAAACAATATGTCACCCTGTACCAGGAAATTTAACCACCCATAGAGCATACTCAAAAATAAAATAAATGCAGCCTTGATGTAGCAAAGTGAAATTAAACAATCTACGGTGCAAAAACCTTGATTTCACTTTGTTACATCAAGGCTACAAAAATCACATAACTTATTTATTCCAACCACACTTGATACTGCTTACTAGCATTATCAAGTTCAAATACTACTTGAGGCTTTAAGCCATGATCACGTAGATCTTCAAGGATTTTTTTTAAATCAATAACGTCACTTTTCTTCAATAATTCAGCAACATCTTCTGGCATAATCTGCTCTAAATCCAATACTGCTTCAGCTGGCAAAATAACTGAAACAGTGAGCTTGCCATTATTCCTTACTTGCACGCATAGTTTACTGGCTTGATCAGCAAAACATAAACGCGGCTGTTCTTTTATACCCGCAACAGGCAATTCATACTTCATGGCCTGTTGTATCAAATTATCACCAACGGCTTGCTGTAATATATCCCACCAATTCAAAGAAACTTTTAAAAACTGTAACTGAACTACCAAGCCCTGAAAC
>DAOVVZ010000301.1:0-3522 GCA_030636915.1 Methylomarinum sp.
ATAACTTCAAAAGCGATCCATACTGGCATGGAGCCAAGGCCTAGACTTATGACAGGCCTTTGTGATGAAGTGAACTGGTTGTTTTTAAAGGCTTTAAGTGCCTCTCTCAAGCTTAGTTGAGTGTTTTTTTCTTGAGTAAATTGGAGATGCTTGCCGATAGCTTCATTGTATTCCTTTGATATATCTAAAGCCTCGGCACTGGCTAATGGGCTAAATGTAGTTGTGATGATTATAATAAAAAAAGATGCAAATAGACTTTTTATTAGGCACAGGCCTAGAAAATTAATATCTTGGACTCTCATCGCAGCATAATTGATTCAGTTCTTTGGTTTCAAAGTCTATTTTTTGTAAAAATGATTGTATCATGCAACTGAAAATTTTTTAGTTGAGTAACCCGTAGATTACTAAATTCAGCAAAAAGCCGTGTAACTTGGTGTCCTGAAAAGTGTTGACACATCAGTATAACCTTTAATTTCCTACACGATATTGCTCTCATTTAAATAGGTATTGACTGTAAGTCAAACAGGGGCGATTTGACTGATCTGTGCAACGGTTTTAGTGTAATTTTATTTCTGGTCAACTATGACAGTATCAGCTTATACTGCTATTTTTACATATCAATAAAAGAAAAATATGGCTAAAAACAATAAAATTATAGCTTACATTTTCTTTATCTTGTTGGTTTTAACAATTGCGGCTTTTATGCTTGTTCAAGTTGAAACGGACAAACAAAATCAAAAAGCACTTTCTGAACAAAAGGTTTTACAAGAAGCCAAAGCATATTTTGACAGTATAGTGATCACCAGATCCTGGAATGCAATACACAATGGCATTTATGTTAAACAAACGGATAAAATTAGGCCTAATCCCTATTTAAAAGATAATAGTTTGCTTACTAAGGCGGGTGAAACGCTGGTCAAAATAAACCCGGCATGGATGACTCGGCAAATATCTGAGCTAACAGAAAAGAAGAATCTGTACTATTTTACAATTACTAGTCTAAATCCTCTTAATCCAAACAATAAACCTGATGTCTTTGAGCAAAAGGCCTTGGAGTTTTTTAAAATTAACCCAGATAAAAAACATTACTCTCAGTTTAATGATGATCATCTGAGGTTTAATTTTATGGGAAGCCTGGTGACAGAACAGTCTTGCCTAAATTGTCATCAACACCAAGGTTACAAATTGGGCGATATTCGCGGTGGCATTAGAGTCTCTTTACCGACGCCTTTATTTAATAAAGAACAGCAAATGCTAACCGCCAGAACAAATAAGGCGAAAATTAGCATCATTGCCGCGGCAGTTTTTATTCTATTGTTATTGTTGGTATTTTTTAACATTATATATAGACAGCAGCAGAAGGTTGAGAAGCTGAATGTCTCGCTGGCTGAGAAAGTAAAAGATAGAACTAAGCAGCTGGAGAAAATGTATCAGCATGAGAAATACATTAAAGAGATTTTAAAAACGATTGCCGATGTCAATGAACTGTTATTAAGTTCAATGTCTATGCAGACAGTTTTCCAAAGTTGCACTAAGCGACTGCTCACTAACCAACATTATCGTTTTATTTGGATCGGCTTGATTAAAAACGATCAACTGGAGGTCGCTTATAAATCTGAAGACAATCCTTCTGTAATTGATCAGGAAAGTTATAGTCTTTCTGACGACAACACAAAAAATAATTTTGCCATCTCTGCTATAAGAAAAAATCAAACATTGATTGAAAAGTATCCTTCTAGTCATGTCCACAAAGTGCGCCGAAAAGAAGACTACATTTTGCAATGGGTTATATCAATCCCTTTTACTACAAATAATATTGATGTGGCTCATGGCGTATTAAATATTTATTCTGACCGGGAGCAGGGTTTTGAACCGGAAGAAATTAACGTGCTTGAAAACTTTGTCCAAGACATTTCCCTCGTCTTGGAGTCTCAGAAACAAAAGGAAATTATGGCGCAAATGGAAGTTGAAAAAATTTCTAATTATAAAGAAACTATTCTTGCCTTTGTTAATATCATTGAACAGCGTGACACTTATACTGCAGGGCACTCACTTAGAGTCGCTGAATATAGTAAGCAAATTGCACTTGCTTTAAATATTGATGAAACAGAAGTGAGAAAGCTGGAAAAAGCCGCAATTCTTCATGACATAGGTAAGGTCGCAACGCCAGATTCTGTATTGTTAAAACCAGGTAAATTGAATAATTTAGAGTATGATTTGATTAAACAACATGCTGCGGCCGGTTTTAATATGCTATCCAAGGTTGCCATGTATAAGGATTTGGCTGAAATTATTAAGTATCACCATGCCCACTACGATGGAAATGGATATCCAGTTACTTCGTCCCCTGATAGTATTCCTTTTTTATCGCATATTATGACTGTCGCCGATGCATTTGATGCTATGACTTCTAATAGAATTTATAAGCCCAGAAAGCTTATAGAGGACGCATTGTGTGAAATAAAGGCTTATTCTGGCACCCAGTTTCATCCGGTTGTGGTAGAGGCAGCTGTTAAGGTGCTTAAAGAAATTAACATCCCTATCACAACACAACTACCCAATACTGTTTTGGAGCAGAAACGTTTTTCATATTTTTTCTGCGATGCATTAACAGAACTTTATAATGAAAACTATCTTCAACTTACTCTTGCAGATACACAAAGGAAACAGAATTGTTTGCATCTGATTCTGCTAAAAAACTTTTCCGGTTATAACCGGAAAAATGGCTGGAATAAGGGGAATGAGGTTTTGATTCAGCTTTCTAAGGTATTGATAAAGACTTTTCCTAACGCTTCAGTCTTTAGATATCATGGCGATGATTTTGTTATTTTATTTGACCAGCATGAACATGTTGATAAAACGCTATTTGACACCATCGGCTCGTTAGATAAGAAAGGTATTTCCATCGTCACCAAATATATAGATTTAAAACCAATAATGTATGATATTGATTCATTTTGCGATTATATCGATTAAATTGAAGTAACTCGCAAGGCGGATGCGTAAGTTAGGTTAGTGAAGGAAGCTGTGAAAGTATTTTGTGTAGGCTGGGTTGAGGTACGAAACCCAGCATTAAGTGTGATGCAAGCACTTGCTTATGGCTTTCGTACCTCAATCCAGACTACAAAATCATCATCAGCCATTTACTATTAAATGAACATAGATACTTGCAAAATAGCCTAATGCTATTACTGGCGACCATTTTAAATGACTCAGAAAAGTATAACTGCCACGAGCCTGCCCCATTAAGGCGACGCCGGCCGCTGAACCGACCGACAACAAGCTCCCACCTACACCCGCTGTTAGAGTTACCAGCAACCATTGGACTTCCGGCATTTCCGGATTCATTGTCAGCACGGCGAACATCACAGGAATGTTGTCGATAATCGCGGATATCACGCCCACCAAAACATTGGCCGTAGTCGGTCCTAGCTCACCGTATATAAATTCCGATGCCATGCTCAGATAACCTATAAAACCCATACCACCAACCGATAGAATGACACCGTAAAAAAACAGCAG